>JAFGVG010000141.1 GCA_016938095.1 Bacteroidales bacterium | reverse complement strand
TGGCCCCATGCCAGTACAATGGAAAAAACGGTAACCACAAAAAGCCACCATTTGATGTGGCCTTTAACAACGAACATGCCCAGTATGAAAAGGAAAAAAACCACTGCGCCAATGTAAACCGGGCCAGAAGTAACGGGTTGTTTTCCCCAGTATAGTGGGGCATTGGCTGCAAATTTTTTGGCTTCACCTGCTCCGTAACGGCTTTTAATAAAATCGTATGTATGCGAACCAGCTTTCAGCTGTCCGGTGGAACTACCTCCCATCAGATCGGGGATAAGCAGTGTAAAGGTTTCGCCTATACCATAGCTCCATTGGGTGGCATAATCCTTATCAAGTCCTGAAGTCTTGTTTTCGGCATTGGCAGAAAGTTCTGATTTTCCGCGGATGGAGTATTTCCCATACTCGTAAGTTGTGATAAGGTTGCTGAAGTTAGAACCCACTGCCAGTAATACAAAAAGGACAAGCCACGGTATGGGTTTCAGAAAACTGTGAATGGTATTTTGTCTGATTGCCCCAATAAGTTCAAAAACACCGAATACAAGAATGATCAGCATGGTGTAATAGGTGATTTGCAGATGGTTCATCAGAAACTGCAATCCCAGGAATGTACCGGCTATTGCACTACCAAGCATTGCTTTACCTCTGAATGCGGCGTATACACCGGCTATTATTGGGGGCATATAGCCCAGGGCCAAAACTTTGGAAACATGGCCAGCCTGGATAATGATAAAAAAGTATGACGAAAAGGCATAGGCAATGGCGCCGGCAAAACTCAACCAGGGATTGATTCCGAATAATAACAAAGCAATGTACGCACCGGTGAGGTAAAGGAAAACAAAGCAAACAGGCCTGAAGTTATTCATGGTAAACACCTTGTGCAGTTGACGTAAAACGTTTCCTTTATATTGGGTAGATACCAAATACGCAGGCATTCCCCCAAACATGCTGTTTGTCCAGAGTGGTTCTTCGCCGTATTTGGCACGGTGATCCACAATTTCTTTTGACATTCCCTTGAACTGAACAATATCGTGCTGTTGTATTTTTTTCCCTTCGAAAACATCGGGGGTGAAATAGGCAACAGACAGAAAAAAGAAAACAAGTACCGGGTAAAAAAACTGCAGGTTGATTTTCTTGGTGCTTTTCATCTTACATGATTATTTGAAGTAACGAAGATATTCAAATTGTGTTAACGGTCATTCATTATGGTTTTCACTTTTATAGGTGAGCATTGGAAGAATGGTTTCTGTAAGGGACTTTTCTCTGATTCCCAGTGCATAATTTTCCATAATTCTTTTTTTTGCTTTTTTCCCAAGCTCAGCATCACTTTGTAAAGCTTTTCCGACTTGCTGTTTCATTTCGTCAACAGCTTTATGATAAACGATAAATCCGGTATCCCCAATAATCTCCGGTATAAAAGTCACATTGCTTCCAACGGGAATGCATTCGCAAAGCATGGCTTCACAGAGAACATTGGACATCCCTTCGGTTAAGGAAAAAATACAGAATACCTTTGCTGTTTGATAGTGATCCAATAATTGGGGATGTGGCAGCAAGTCAATAATCTCCAGGTTTTCGGGGGTACTAATATGGTTACGGGACAGGAAAATTTTATCCACCCCTACCATTTTAAAGGACACCTCAGGCATTTGACAGGCCAGCAGGATAAAGCTGTCAATCCCTTTCAGGTAAAAGGTATTCATGTTGTTAACAATAGCAACGGTCATTACGATGTCTTTTTTTTCCCTGGAGGGCGTAGTGGCCCAGTACGCAGTGTCAAACCCATTGTATATAACCTTAATCGGGCTTTTTATACGTGGTTCAAAAAACCTGATTCCTCCTTTAATCGGATTGGATGAAGCAAAGTTATTGGTATATTCTATGAGGCATGGGCTATTAGGGAGAATCAGCGAAGCGTTTCTTAAAGCATATTTTGCACACCATCCCCTGAATTTTCGATGATATACACCATATGCATACGCAGGAAAATGAAATGCATCAAAACCGCCTACAACGATAACCAGCTTTTTACGGTAGATTATTTTGAAGAAGGCAATAAGGGCTGTATGCCAATCGGCAAATCTTATGAAATAGATCCGGGCCTTTTTGCCTTTTGTCAATAAAAACAGCAAAAGTTTCAACAGCGCAATAACATATTGTTTACCATTCTTATTGTTGATATGGTATGTTTCAACGGAAAAATGCTTTTCTAAAATATTTTTATCAGTCAGAATAAAACTAGAATTGCTGGTTTTAAAATAATAGATGTCCATGCTTAATACTATTTTTCGGAGAGAACATACCTGAATTTGCCAGAATTATCCATGGGCAGGGTTTCCATGGTGGCAATGGTAACATTGTTAAAGAACCGGTATAAAGTTTTCTCGAGTAACATATGAAATTCCTTCGGCAAGGGTGTTTTTGATTCCATTCTGAATTCGACGCTTCCGGGAACTTGTTGATAAACCTGGAATCGACTAAGATTCAGGGGAAATTTTTCATAGAGTTCGTTTAAGATATCTGTAAAAAAAACGCCATGTACTTTGTTCCCGTTGGCCAGGGTTATGGTATCTGCAGTTCTTCCTGAAACACACTTCAATAAGGGAAGATTAAACCTTTTTGCCTTTGATTCTTTCGCGAATTGACCGCTGTCGCCATTCTCATAACGAATGAATGGCATGGCATAATTATCGAGATTGGTAATAACAATGCGCCCCTCCTGCTGGGTTTCGTTCACTCCCTCATTATTAAGGATTTCCAGCTTCACATGTTCGGCGGTTACATAAAGGCCAAGTCCATCGCCTGCTTCAAAGGCTATGGAATTACATTCACCGCAGCCATACTGATCATGTAACTTTGCCTGAAATTGTTGTTCTACCAATCGACGGAATGGTTCCATCAGCGTTTCAGTGGTTGTTGAAACTGCCTGGGGAATGAAATTCAACTTTAGGTTGTGTTCTTGCATATAGGCTGCAATCTGAATAAAAGCAGAAAGATAGCCCCGGATGAGTTTGGGTTTAAAATCATTAAGTTTTCGTATGGCTTCAGGAATGGTCTGATCGTTTAAACCAAAAGAATTAATCACATTGCGGTTATAATACCAGTTTTTAAACGCAATACTAAATTGTTTTTTAAAAGGCATAGATAAAACAGTAGGTGCGCCCCATATCTTGCTTACACGATCGCCAATTTCGATGCCCATCCAGTTATACCATCTGAAAAATGCTGCCCAGGTATAGGTCAGGTCGCCTGCATCCCTTAAAAGTTTAAGCGGTGGGCCGGTAGTTCCACCAGTAACACCTTTATGAATGTATTTTTTAGGAAGGTTTCGGGCAATCAGTTGGTGAGATTCCTTACGTGCGATGTCCTTAGTAAGGACAGGTATTTTATGGAGGTCATCAAAATGCCTTATATCGGAAGGTTTTAGTTTTATGGCTGAAAAAAGATTATCATAATAAGGAACGTTCCGCGCAGCGTGTTCGATTATTTTTTTAAACTTGGCAAACTGATAATCCAGTAATCTTGATTCGGGCCAGGTTTGTGTTTCCATCAGCCATTGATGGGTTTTGCATATGGTTGTATTATTGAAATGATCCTGAAGGGGATAGGCTATATTTTTGGCAATAAATTTTCGCATTTATTCCGGCATGTTTTGTTTTTTATTTTTTTCCAAAGATAGCTGAGAATGCGCAGTAGAAGGCTTTTATTTTGATCCTTTCGTGATAATTGCAGGATTATTGGTCGGCAATTGTTGAACCACCAACGGTAGAACAACCAGCATAAATGGGTTTTCACAATCAACCAGAAGACATTTCTTAACCAGAATTTTAGGGCCACAGTTTTTCTTATCACAAGGAAAAGCCTTTCATTTCTGAAGGGAACAAAATTAACCTGGTAACCCGATCGGTTGAATTTAACATTCACCAGCATAGATTCTCTTTCGCGAAGCGATGACATACTGCGGATTTTACCTTCGAAATGGATGTCAGCAAAGCAAAAATTACCAAGGGAATAAAATATGTATTTGCCTTTATACCTGTCAAATGGTTGGAGGGTATGTGTATGATGTCCAATAATCAGGTCGGCTCCGTGGTCAATTAATTTTCTTCCCAGTGAGGCCTGGTCTGTTCCAGGAAATAGTCCTCCTTCGAAATGGCCGCCCCAATGCAACAAAACAATTCGGTAATCGTATCCGCTGGCATTTTTTAAATCGGCAAGGCATTTTTCTTCACTGAATTCATTTAAAGCTATACCTGCATTTTCAGGCATTGAAGGATTAGTGTCCCGGGTAATATAATTGAAAAAGCAAAATGAAATACCCTTAATGCTAATAGCAAAACTACTTTTAGCCATTTCACTGTTCATTCCTGCTCCGATAGTTGCTATTCCGTGCGTATTGAGGAATGAAATTGTTTTCTGAAAGCCGTCAGTCAGATTGTCATAAACATGGTTGGTAGCCAGTGAAGCAAGTCCCAGATTAATATCCTTCAGGTAATGTAATGTATCATGGGTAGTACTGATGCGAGGGCGTTTTAGCATATTTTCACCCTCATCTCCTTTTAGAACGCATTCGAGATTGCCAATGACAAGGTCAGCGGCAGAGAGATGAGATGACAGCGCTTTAAAAGGATTAAGGCCCTTACTTTTCAAATGAATATAGTCATCATTTAAACCAATATCTCCTATGAAGGAAAGGTTAACCATTGTTCTTTTTTAAATGGGATAACCAGTTGTAAAGCACTTCTCCCTGATAGGCGAAATTGAATTGGGTTTGTGCCAGGTATTGTCCCCTGAGACCAACTTCCAGTGCTTTATCGTAATGTTCGAGTATGTACTTCATTTTTTCAGCAAATTGTTCAGGATCGCCAGGTCTTACAATAAAGGCATTGTCGCCATCCTGCAAATAATCGGCAATCTCTCCCACCTGGGTTACCAACACGGGCTTACCTGTTGCCAGGTATTCGCCTAGTTTAGTCGGGAAACCTCCTTCGGCCTGTTTGCTTTCAGGGCGTGCAAGCAATAGTATTTTTGCGCCGGCCAGGAGTAACGGCAATTCATCTCTTCCCGAAACTCCGGTAAAAACAATGTTGTCTCCTGCATTCAAACGCGATATCTTTTCCTGCAACTCATGAAAGCCATTAAATTGGGTGGATCCGATAAGGTATAACTTCAAATCGGGATATTTGTTGTGAATCAGGCTAAATGCTTCAATCAGATCGGGAACTCCGTCTTTATTACCCTGCATGGAGCCACAATACGCCAGGTATTGCACAGGAGAAGGAGAAGGGGTTATGTTAAATCTTTCAGGCTCCACCAGAATTGGCAAATGAAATATCGGACAATTTGTTCGCAGATGGGGTGTAAAGTAATCCCGGAGTTTTTTGGTGATCACCAAAAACCCGTCAAAGAATTTGCATACCAAACCCAGATAGACTTTCAAGAGTAGCGGATCAAGAAAAGACTTTCGTTCTTTTATGAAGGGGTATTCACTACGTTCCTGGAGGTATTTTATATCCAAAGCTTTACACAGCAGGTAAAACCAGATGTACACAAAAAGAGGTACAACACCGATAAAAAGGAAATCTATTTTGTTTTTTCGGCTTTGCCTTATCAAAATGCCTGAGGTACGGTAGCAACCTGATAAATAATGATAAAAACGAACGATAGGATTCCTGTTTCTGACGGTTGTTCCAGCGGGATACTGATACGCTATACCTTCATAAACGCCCTGGATAGTAGTGTTTTTTATTGATTGACCTGTTTCAGTAGGTTTAAGGCAGATGACATTTACTGTATTATCTGCTTTAATCAGCCCACGGGCTATGGATATAAGCCGGTTGGTTTGTGCAAGTCCTGTTGGGAAAGGCACCAAAGTCAGAAAATAAATTGATAAAGGTTTCCTGGTATCCGATGCCATGAAGCTGATTATTTAGTTCTTTCAAGTTCAAACCATTGGGCCGTACCAAGGTATGAGAGGCGTAATCCTGTTATAACCCTGATGTTGACCATGAAAAGCAGCAAGTACAAAGTATATCGCAAAAATAGTTTCAATATTTTCAATTTGATCTTTTCGGAAGGAAAAATGTGCTGCCAACGGGCAAATTGTGAGAACAAGAATTTCTTGACACGCTCGCTGTAGGTAGTTGTTTGCACAAGGTGCTGAAGAATATCCCACCCATGTTTTTCCGAGAGTGCTGCAAGGCTTTTGGCATTGTAACGGCCTACATGAACCGGAGGAAGATCGTAATAGTATCCGTGACGGTCAAAAAAGCGGCGATGGTAATAGTTGGGCACTGACACATAAAGCCTTGCACCTGTTTGGGTAAAATGGTTGAGCTTCTCGAAAAAATAATGGATATCGGTCATGTGCTCAAGCACCTGAAACAGGCATACAATATCAAATTTATCCTCAATATCCTGTTCGGTCAGGTTGTTTAAATCCCTGGAAAAACATCGGATGCCCAAACCTTCTATTGCTTTCAATCCGGCTTCGGAGTATTCGGTTGCGATTATTTGTTCAGCACTGAACGTATTTTCCAGGAGAAGCTTTAGAAAGCTTCCATTTCCGGCGCCAATTTCAATGAGTTTAGGCTGATGCGAAAGCTTTTTAATATAGCTCACGATGTTGTTCAGCGTTATGGCAAACTCCCATTTAATGGCGGGATAATGACCTTCGGAATAATAGATAAGCGAGTACAATTCCGCATCAGCGGCCTGGAAAGGAAGGGCAAAGTCAAATGAACAGTTCGCGCAGCTATAATAGCCGGCGTATTGACCAGACCAGTTTTGCTCGATCTTTGTTTTACAAAGCTTTTGTCTGTCGGTTGCCTTACCAGGAATCAATTGCCTGCTGACAAACAAACTACTGACACGGAATAGTTCAGTAAGTTTATTGGAACCACAAACCGGACAAGCAGAGGGTTTAGGCATTTGTTCTAGATGTTTTGGTAATGGCAAAATAGAAGTATAACATGTTTACCAGATACACTGCACCAGCCAGCAATTTGGTATAGGCGGCGCCTTTTATCCCCAGCAGGTAAACCAGGCCTACGTATCCTGAGATATTAATCAGACCCAGTATAAAGTTGCTGTTTCGCAGCAATATACCCCTTCCCTTAGCACTGATAAAACGATTGAAAAAATCGCCAAAGCCATGCAATGTTGAACCTATTGCCGTAAAATAGCATAATTGAATAACCGATGCAAAATCCGGCGGGTATAACCAGGTGATTAAATATCCGATAAGCAGGATGAATACAAGAAGGGTGAAAATACCCATTAAAAAAGTATATAGTACCACTTTAGGCGGTATGCTGGGCAAGGTTACAAAGTCCTTGAACAAGGTTGTACCAAATGCTACCGGCAACATGGCCAGGGGGGTTGTTGCGGTAATGGCAAGGGCAAAAAAACCAACATTGGTGTTGTCAACAAAGTAACTCAGGCTGAAACTGGCTAACTGGGCACTTGCAACCCCTGTAATAGCGCCAATATAAACAGGATTCCCATACGTCTTATTCTCCTTCCAAAGTAATGCGGTATGCTGTTTTATGTTGGTAAACCGAGGTTTTAACAGGATAACAATGACTATTATGGGAATTGCCATGGAAGCAAGGAAAACCTCCAGATTCAGGATGAGTTTATACTCAAAATAAGCATAGAGTGCCAGCAGAACGATAATATTCAAAACTTTTGGCGTTAACCGGTGAAACGACAGTGTATATATCCTGAAGTCGCCCTGAAGTAATTGTTCCAGGCAAAGTTGAAAAGGGAATACAAATGCCAGGGGCAGACAGGCTATTATTACCCATTTCAGATCATTACCAAAAAGTCGTTCCTCAAATACGGAGAAGGTCAGTCCAAAAAGTATCAGCACCAGGCTTATCAGGGCCGCAAAAATGATCATTGTGCCATACAGCTCCCTTCTTTTCTCAATATCTTTTTGCATGGCTATGAGGCGGCCACCGGAATAGAAAACGCCAATGGTAAGGAAGGATTCCGCGAAAGTGAATAGGTTCTGAACAAATTTAAAATCGCCATAAAGCTCCTTGCCCAACATTCTTGTATTAAGCACGCTTAGAACAATACCTGCCACGACGCCCAGGATCATGGTTGCATATAATACCAGCGCTTTTTTGACCTTTTCTTTTTGGAGCGTGGCTTTCAGATTTGTTATTGCTTTATGGAATTCCAATGGATTTTGGGTTATGGCGCAGTGGCGAGGTAGTTTACAATTTTTTCAGCGGTCTTTCCATCGCCGTACAAGGGTTTTTTATTTAAGAAGGCCGGGTTTGCTTGTATCTTTTGATATAGTGAAATTATGCTTGATGTGTTTGCTCCGGATAAATAATTATACCCGTTTTCCACCAGTTCGGTCCACTCGGTTTCTTCACGCAACGTAATACAGAATTTGTCAAAAAAGTACGCTTCTTTCTGCATGCCGCCACTATCGGTCATCACCAGATGGCAATTTTTAAGCAATTCCAGCATATCAAAATAACCAACCGGATCAATGGGTTCAAATTCAAGTTTGATACCCTGCTGTTTCATGATTTTTCTGGTTCGGGGATGAAGCGGCAATACGACGGGGGCTTCATGATGTATAGTGTTCAAGGCTTGGACGATGGATTTCAGGTTTAAAAGATTGTCCGTGTTTTCCTGACGGTGAATGGTGCACAGTACAAATCCGTTTTTTCTCAGGTTCATGCTGGAAATGATAGCTGAAGATTCCGAAGATTTTGAACCGTAATATAATGCCGTATCATACATTACATCACCTACCTGATGAATCTGGCACTTGAAATTGGGAAACCCTTCATTAAGCAAGTTTTGGACAGCATTTTCGGTAGGACAGAAAAGCAGGTCCGAGATACGGTCTGTCAGAATCCGGTTGATTTCTTCGGGCATTTGCATATTGAACGAACGCAATCCTGCTTCTACATGAACTACTTTGATAGCAAGTTTCTTGGCTGCCAGTGCCCCTGCAACAGTAGAATTGGTATCCCCGTATACCATCAGGTAATCTGGCCTTTCCCGTAACAGTACTTCTTCTATCTTTTCAAGCATCCGGCCTGTCATGGCGCCATGCGACAAGCTATTGATCTGCAGATTGTAATCAGGCTCGGGGATTTCCATTTCCCGAAAAAAAACCGAAGACATGTTTTCATCAAAGTGCTGGCCGGTATGTACAATAACCTCCCGAAGCCCTCCGGTTTTCTGAATGACCCGGCTTACAGCAGCAGCTTTCACAAACTGGGGGCGGGCGCCTATTACGGTTACAATTTTTTTCAACTTACAAGATGGTTTAACAATTCACTCAATTGGTGCGTCAGGTTTTTCCTGGAATACTTCTCAATACCTGAACCACTCACCTGCAGTTTCCCCTGCGAATATAAATCAAATAATGCCACCAGGTGGTTTTTAAGAATAACGGTATCGTCATAGCTGAAAATCTTTCCTGCCTGGGTTTCATCCAGTATAGTTGCCGCATCGCCATCCCGGGGACCAATGGCAACAATCGGTCTCTTTGCTGAAAGATACTCGAAAAATTTGTTGGTAAGTATTCCTTTCGCGTTGGGCGTGTTGTTGATGCATAGCAAGAGGACTGCAGCTTCAGCAAGAATGGAATAGGTCTGTTCATGCGGTACAAAAGACTCCCTGGCCACATAACGCAGCAACTGTAATTGTTCCAGTGATTCGGTAATGGATTGGTCGATCTTGCCAATCAGCTTAATTTCCAATGATTGGGCAAACCTTTCATCCTGTTGTGTCAGTTGACTTAAAACCTGCCACAGGTTCTCCGGATTTCTGGATTTGGGCATAGACCCCAGGTGAACCAGGGTGAATTTGCCGTTACCGGGCGCTTCGGGAATTGCGGTAGGTGTATCAAAACCATTGGTAATGGTGGTCACATTTTTCACACCCATGGAAATGAATTCTGCTGTCATACCGGGACTTACGCTGATCACCTGATCTGCATTTTCCAGAACGCTTTTTTCAAGCATCTTTTGCCTGCTATCAGCATATTTAGTCAGCAGGAGTTCCCGGTAAAAATCCACATTGGTCCAGGGGTCCCGGAAATCGGCAACCCATTTTACACCCAGTTTATTTTTAAGCTTCAGGCCGATGAGGTGCATGCTTTGCGGGGGACCGGTTGTAATTACCACATCCACCGGATTGTCCTTGAGGTATCTGGATAGGTTTCTGACCGATGGATTGACCCAGCCCACCCGGGGATCGGGTATGAAAAGATTGCTCCGGATCCAGAGAAAAAGCCGACTTAGGATCCCGGCTTGCTTTTTTTCCGAGATCAACGCAACCGCAATTCTTTCATGCTTTTTTTTACCGGTAAGCCATTTATACATACCATAAGGTTCAACTATCCTCGTTTTCAGGATTTCCATACCTTCGGGGATGTCCTTTAACAAGGATTCGTCAATTTCCTGTGCTTCCGGATTTTCAGGGGTATAAATAACGGGTTCCCAACCGAATTCCCGAAGGTATTTGGCAAATTTAAGCCACCTCAGTACGGCCGAACCGCCGCTGGGAGGCCAATAATAGGTGATAATGAGAGCCTTTCGCATCATGGAGAAAAATGGGCTGGTAAAATAAGCATATTCAAAAGTATTAAAAAACACAATCGCCAACTTTAAAAAAAAACAGTGGATGAAACATGAAAAAGCCGTGTTTTTTTACGAACTTTCTGTAGTAGTAACACCCTGAAGAACAAATTGCATTGTGAGGTGTTTAGCCATTATGTGTTGAACTAAAGCCTAAGGATCATGAAAAGGTATACCACCAACCGCCGTTCTTTTATCAGGAATACAGCAGCAGCTGCTGCAGGATTT
>JAFGVG010000140.1 GCA_016938095.1 Bacteroidales bacterium | reverse complement strand
TGTCACGCCGGAGGTCGCGGGTTCGAGTCCCGTCGTCACCGCTGAAGCTAAAGCCTGAAGGAAACTTCAGGCTTTTTTCGTTATGACCAAGATCCAACACCGACTCTGAAAGGCCTGCCTGCCGTGCATGGGCCTTGAAAAGGCAGGCACGTCTAACGACTCTTTCAGGTCCTCCCTCCCAGCAACCAACACCCATTACCAAGTCTCCCACTTCTCAATTCCCGCACATCGATTATCGAGTATCCAGGTTCAAAACTTATCAAACCTTAAACAATGGATGAGAAAAAAGAAAAATGAACGCTGCCGTAATGTCTTTCCTCCACAAAACGATGGAGGTTCTGAAAGGTATCGCTTTTGCCATGCTCCAGGATTAGCAACCCATCGGGGAGAAGTAGCTGATGATCCAATACCAGGTCAGGTATGTCGCGCAGATTTCGGAGCGTATAAGGAGGATCAGCAAAAATTACATTGTACTGCTTTTTACATATGGGTATAAACCTGAAAACATCCATTCTCACCGGGTGTAATCCCTTTACCCCAAGTTCAGCTGCAACTTTGCCAATAAACTGAACTGACCGGCTGTTGTTATCTACCAGGTCGATTTCTGCACAGCCACGCGAAGCAAATTCAAAGCTGATGCTTCCTGTCCCACCGAAAAGGTCAAGTACCCTGATTTCTTCAAAATCTACCTTGTTGGCCAGAATATTAAAAAGCGCTTCCCGGGCAAAGTCGGTGGTGGGACGTGAATCGAACCCCCGGCTCACAGCTATTCTGCGACCCCGGTATTTTCCTCCAACGATTCGCACAATTGCATATTTAGCAGGTTAACAAAACGGACAGGATTCAACTGCCGAAGGCCATGAGCAAGCAATGGAATGCCGGTAACCGCAACATGACTTGTTAAGGGAGCATAACGCTTCAGCGTTTCAAAATAGGTGAGCTTGGCAATATACTCGCCCGACAGGTATAAAGGTGTGGCGGCAATTTCAATTCCCAACTGCTTGCAAACAAACAACAGGTAATACAGGAGATCATTCTCACCGGTGTATTGAAAAGTATTGTAAAGTTGCAGGGCATCATCCTTTACATAGGCAATGTCAAAGAATTCGGGATTAAGCCCAATATGCAACGCAGGCTGTACATGGTTATTTGTTTTGCAAAATGCATGACGTAAAAAGGTTGTGGTCTGATTCATAAATTCAACCTTTTTAAAATGCAGAGTAACAGTCGACACTAACTCCGCCGGAAGAGCAAATACATTGTGCAGGTTTTGCAGTGGCAATAGATTATTGAACAATTCGTGATCAATGTCTCCGGCATGGTTAAAACTAAGATAATCATGCATTTTTGCACTGTCGAAGAAACAATCGGGTACCAGGGTGGTCTGACGGGTGTATCCTATAAACTTTACACTTTTAAATGTGCAGCCAAGCGTTTCGTCCGATCTGAAAGCATGGTTTATTGCCTCCAGCAAATCGCTGATCATGTAAACCTGGTTGAAACGGTGTTTTCTGAACATCACATACAATTGCTGTTTTTCATCATATAAAGCATAAGCCAGTCCCTTGTAATTTGCCTGAAGACAAAGGTCATAAGTTCCGGAAAGATCGGGATTATAGGACTTATCAGTATAGTTTATCTCATGCATGATGTAGTTTTTGCCAGTTTCATCATGGAATGGTCTTCAGTGCTTCATTCCATTAACCAGTTTCCTGCGAATTTAAATAAAATAACAACACCGGTTAACGGTTAATATAAATAACTTTACCAACTGAACCACACGTGTTACATGATTACCGATCATTTTAAAAAGATAACCCGGCAATATTTAGGCCATCCGCCAACACCGGGGCAGGAATCCCTGATCGGACAGCTAATTGATTTCATCCTGGGTGAACGTGACGGACGTATTTTCGTTGTAAAAGGATTCGCCGGCACGGGAAAAACCACCCTTATCAGTGCCCTTGTGAAAACGCTTGACGAAATGAATGTAAAAACCTTGTTGCTGGCTCCTACCGGAAGAGCCGCAAAAGTTTTTTCGGGCTATGCCGGTAAAACAGCCTATACCATTCACCGGAAAATTTACCGGCAAAAATCATCAACCGATGGCTTTGGTGAATTTGCGCTGAATAAAAACCTGTATACCAACCTGATTATATTGGTTGATGAAGCTTCCATGATACCGGACACCGTTTCGGAAGGTGCTGTTTTTGGCACTGGACGCCTGCTTGCTGATCTGATTTCATATGTCAGCGAGGGACAACAGTGTAAACTGATATTGATAGGTGACACCGCCCAGTTGCCACCGGTAGGCATCGCCCAAAGTCCGGCCCTCGACAAAAACGAACTGACACTGTACCTTCCGGTTGCCGGTGAGTATATGCTTACGGATATTGTCAGGCAGACCCGTAACTCGGGCATTCTCGAAAACGCTACCATTGTCAGGGACCACATCACTAAGTCCTTATTAAATGTTCCTCGCCTGCATGCCCGCGAACTGAACGATACACAATTCATTGCGGGTACCGAACTGATTGATGCCATGGAGAATGCCTATCGAAAGCACGGCCCTGATGAAGTAATGGTATTGTGTCGTTCGAACAAAAGAGCTAATCAATATAACGCCGGTATCCGCAAACAAATTCTATTCCGCGAAGAAGAACTCACAGCCGGAGACATGCTCATGGTGGTGAAAAACAACTATTACTGGCTTAGAAATCAACCCGATCTCGATTTCGTTGCCAATGGTGATATTGTCAGGGTAGTAAAAACACGGAAGTACGAGGAAAGATATGGTTTCAGGTTTGCAAGGGCAGTACTGCAACTAATCGATTATGATGTTGAATTTGAAGCCTGGATCATGCTCGACACCCTTGTCGCCGAGAAAGCATCGCTGAGTCAGGACGACAACAAAAGGCTTTATTACAGTGTTCTCGAGGATTATGCACAGTTGGAAAGCCGTTCGAAACAGTACAAAGCTGTAAAGGAGGATGAATTTTTCAATGCCCTTCAGGTAAAGTACGCCTACGCCATAACTTGTCACAAAGCCCAGGGAGGTCAATGGAAATCGGTTTTCATTGACCAGGGCTACGTAGATACCGACAATATTGATCTCGAATACTTGCGATGGCTATACACTGCCATCACCAGGGCAACAGAAGAGCTGTTCTTTGTGAATTTTGCAAAAGCATTTCAGGATGAATAAAGGAAGCTGTTTTGTCTAAAAATCAATACGGTAGCTGATATTCGGAATGACGGCAATCTGCTTATACTCCTCGACAGACTGGCTGCGAAAATTGTATCGATGACCATAAAATTCCTTTTGAAATAGCAGGTTTACAAAATGCACCGACCAGGTTGAGGCATACCTGGATTTGTTTCGTTGCCATGTTAGAGCCAGATCGAGGTAGTACACCGGGGGGTGACGCATTGTAAATGCCCTGGTTTCGTCGTAAACAACATCTTCAGCAGCAAGTGAGGCTGTAGGGTTAACCGGACTGAACCTGTTTCCGCCCAGTAAACTGAATTTTGTATTTACGCCCAGTGAATTGCCCTTTTCTTTTCCCATTATCCATTCCTTGCCTACCAAAAAATTGAATACATATTGTCTGTTGAATCTTGTATGGCGCACAATATCGTCATCACCGGTGTATTTCGAATCGAACAGGGAGGCTGTGAACAGGTAATAATAACCATTGTGTAAAAACCTTTCGAGTGTGATATCCATACCCACATTCCGACCGGTTCCGCTGTTTATCAGTGAATCCCTGAAAAACCAATCCATCTCGAGGTTGATCATGGAAAATGATGTTCCGGGGATAACGGGTATATCAAATAACCATTGGTAGAATGGCTCAATCCTTAGACGGCTGTATTCACCTGTGGAAAGCTCATAGGAAAGCACCGCATGATGGGCTTTGGCCAACTCAAGAGATTTGTTTGGATAAACCCTTCCTCCCGTAAGCTGCTGCTCGGCAAAATAAAACCCGATAGGCTCAAGCCTGCTGTGAAGACCATATGCTATACTAAATGTGTTTTTGCTGTTTAATTTCCAGCTTATACCGGCACGGGGTTCAATTGAGGTCTCCTTATTAAGCGTAAAATGCTGAAGGTGTAATCCTGCATTTATTAATGCACGTGATGTAACGTTCCACCGCGATTGGGTGTAAAACTGTAACAATTCACTTCCGCCCTCTCCTTTGGCAAAGGTTTCAAGCATCTGAGAAGTCACTGCAAACTGTTTTGTATTCAGATTATAGGTAAGTACATTCAGTACGAAACCTGTCCTGTTGGTATGACGCGGTCCGAATTTATGATTGACCAGAAAACTAAATGCATATTTGCGGTCGTTCTGCACTATCTCATCTTTCGGATATAACTCCATGCCATCATTGAGCTCATCCCTGAACCACGAAAGGTAATTACCGGTAATTGCCAACGCTGTATTAAAGTATGTGCCTGAGTTAAGTACGAGCTTATGATTAATGCCCATTGCACCCATTCGGTTGATGTTCTCGTCCTTTTCAATATCTTGGTAGTACTGCCACTGAGCAGAATCGGTTTTAACCTTACCAGCCGTCCGGTCGCCCGAAAACAACCCCCAGGCACTGATTGTACCATAGCTGCCCAAAACAAAATTCATTTTAAACGAAAGGTCCTGGTATTTAATTCCTTGCGCATTTGCCGGCAACAGCGGTGAAATAAGTGCAAGTGTTGAGTAACGGTAGTTTATTAGGTACGACGATTGTTTGCCTTTAATGAATGGGCCCTCTGATGCAAAATCAATCCCAATCAAACCAACTTTCAAAGTATGTTCATGCTTCTCGTTATTCCCGGTCCTTAATTTCATATCAAATACACCCGACAGTGCATTGCCGTATTCAGCAGGGAAAGCACCTGTATAAAAATCGGAATTGCTCATCATTTGTGAGCTAAGTGCTGTGATTCCACCTCCGCCAAAAGTGGTAACATTGGCAAAATGACTTGGGTTTGGAATTTCGATACCCTCCATCCTCCAGAGCAATCCCTTTGGTGCATTGCCTCTGATAACAATGGCATTTGACGACACCGATCCTGCAACCCCGGCATATGCAGTGGCGAGATGAGCCGGATCGTCAATCCCCCCTGCATACCTCGAAGCCTCTTCCATGGTCATTTGTCTTGCACTGATCATGGCCATGGGATTTATAGGTCTTTCTTTATTGGAATAGGCTTTGATCTCAACCCCCTCAAGTGTTGTTACCGCTTCTTTCAGTCCAATCTGCAATACTGTTTCTTTGCCACTTAACACAAGCACCTCTGAAACAATAGCAGGTTCATATCCAATATAGGTAACCCTTAGGTTATACCTTCCCACATTCACACCTTCGAGCCTGAAATTTCCTTCTGTGTCGGTAACCGCACCTTTAACTGGTTCGCTACCCTCTATAATAACCATAGCACCCGGCAGTGTAATGTGTGAATCAACGTCGCGCACAACACCTTTGATGGTCTGCCGGGGTTGCTGTCCCATAACCGTAAATGTAAAAAAAATAAGTCCCGCTATTGATAAGCTTTTGATATGAATCGTATGTCTTTTCTTCATGGAATTTTATAATTTCGGACAAAATTGGCTTTGCTTGATGTTTTATGAAATCCTGATTTATCAGTATTTTTTATGAATACCGAATTAACACAGTTGTATAAAGCATATGATGAAGTCCTTAACAGGCAATCATTCAATGAAAAAGAGCTGGATTACAGTATACTGGATTATCACATTCCTTTACTTGAAAGTATTGATGTGGTTGACAGTGGATGTATATCTGTATTTGATCTTTACCGACGGACGCACGTGTACTACTCACCCAAGTACGAGACTTTACTGGGCTGGAACGCCAAAATAGCGGAATCCGATTTTAACTATACCAATAGCCTGATACATCCCGAAGACCTGCCAAAACTGTTTAAAGCCGGTATATATTTTATGTCACTCGGCTTTGCCTTACCCGACAAATTTGCGAGTAAAGACTATAAAACCATTTTCGATTACAGGGTCATTGGCAAAGAGGGTAAATATGTCAGGGTTATCGAACAACAATTGCCTATTGAATTCGATAAAAAAGGCAATGTATGGCTTGCATTGAGTATGCTTGACCTGTCTCCTGAACAGGATCTGGAAACTCCGTTCAGGGGTCGACTGAAAAATCAACGAACAGGCGAACTTTTCTTTTTCCCGCCCGGTGAGGAAACTGACCAGCCACTTTCATCTTTAACCAAACGCGAGAAAGAAATCCTTCAGCTGATATCAAAGGGTCTGATCAGCAAAGAAATTGCAGATAAACTATACATCAGTATCAACACGGTGAATACGCACCGACAAAGGATCATCGAAAAACTGAATGTCAGCAACACATATGAGGCAATTCGATACGCACACGAAAGAGGAATTTTTTGACCTGCCCGACGGCAGGCGGGTTTGTTGATTGGTTGATCGGTTGATCTGAAGATATAATTATTTGATGATTTGAAAATGTGTAAAAAATGAAAAACGAGTATACTACCGAATTACGGCTTGATTTCGGGAAAGACGGGAATACCTTAATTCCGGTTGTCACCCAACATGCTGAAAACAAAGACGTTCTGATCATTGCGTTTGTAAACAAACAGGCATTTGAAGAAACCGTTAACAGCGGATATGCCACATATTTCAGCAGAAGTCGCAATGAGATTTGGAAAAAAGGAATGACTTCCGGAGATTTCCTGAGAATTGTTGAAATACGGATTAACTGTGAACAAAACTCACTGCTGTTTCTGGTAATCCCTGAAGGAAAAGGCGTATGTCATGCCGTAAATAGTGACGGTTTGCACTACCCTACCTGTTTTTATAGAAAACTCGGGAAGGATAGTCTGCAATTCATTTTGTAAGTCGGGAAGGCTAAAAATGTACAAAAAGGGCGAATATGCCCAGCAGAATCAGCACAATTCCTGAAAGCAGTTTCTCGTGATGTTCCAAAAAGTGCGAATGAATAGCCCTTATACCTTTACTTGCCAAATAGGTTAGCAAAAGCATCCCCGCCAGGGTTACAAAAACGTATATGATAGAAACCAGCAAAATCCCTTCCCATCCTGCAGCTGCAGCCTGAAAATAATAGGCTTCGATTTCCAGGCAGGGACTCAGAAACATGGCCAGGGCAAGTGAAATGATAATCGCCATTTTCGAACGGGTATTTACCTTAACTGCATGAATATTGTGGTTGTGTTCAGTCCTTTTGAACAAATCAATCAACACGTAAATAATACCAATGGCTATCAATACCAAGGGCGCAATTTTCTCCGTGATAATGGTATAGTTGCTACCAAGCGTTATACCTATGCTTCCAATGAATATACCTATGATTACCGTGCTGAGTGTGTGAGCAAAACCACTGATTGCCGACACAACCAGGGTTTCACGCATAGTCCATTGCTCTGCCTTTGCAATTGCTACCACTGGCAGCCAATGATTAGGAATGGATGCATGGATGACACTCAATAGAAGACTACCCAGAAATAGTTGAAACATGGCTGCAACAGGTATTTAGTTTGCAACAAATATAAACGATTTTAGAGGAATCTGCAGCTATTCCATTTTTAGCATAGATCGGTTTTCACATATCCCCGGTACTCGTTTACAATCAGCCCTATCTCAAAAATCCTAAAATATTATCAACAATATGCTTTCCGCTAACTATAAAAATATATTTTTACTGCAGCAATCAATAAAACACAATATATTATGAGTGAATCAATTAAGCTTGTCGTTAAGCAGAAATCTATCCCTACGCTGGTAGATTTTTGCCTTGAGGAAAAAATTGAATTTATTGTCCGCCCACAAGCCTTCCCCGATACCGACTGGGAATTTAACCTGATGGTAAAGGATATCAAAACCGCCGTTTTGACAGGTATGTTCCTGCGTGAAAACCGCTTAGACGTTGCGGGAAATGAACAACCCAAACCTGTAAAAAAGGCACCCGTAAAAAAATCCAAGGAGGAAGACGAAAAAACTCCGGCCCCTGCAAATGAACCGGCCGCTGCTGCCGACGAGGCAAAAACCCCGGAAGGCGAAGATAAAGGGTTGTTCTAACCAGTAAGTTTAATTTCCTTTGCCGTTGTGCTGTTGATTTTTCAGCACAACGGTTTTTTTTAATAAGTATTCAACCAGCGATAACGCCTTGCCGTATCACCAAACTTTATTGCGGCCATAAATTCATATGATCCGTAAGTTTGCCTGCCTATGGGAC
Source organism: Bacteroidales bacterium (assembly GCA_016938095.1). Taxonomy (GTDB): domain Bacteria; phylum Bacteroidota; class Bacteroidia; order Bacteroidales; family UBA10428; genus UBA5072. Next base: position 1,203 of record JAFGVG010000140.1, on the reverse strand, counting down.
TGAAGTTATAATCAAAGCCAAAGCCTGCAAAATACCTGTCAAAACGCACACCGAAGAAAACCACCATGGCATTACCCGTGCGGTAGGACAATCCCGCCCAATAATTGGTTTTATAATAAAGTTTTGCAGTAAGGTCGAGCTGAGCCCCTGATGATGAAGGCACTTTAACCAGTAGCGAAGGCTCTATGGCAAAAACGCTGTTGATATCGTAATAATACCCTCCCATAAGGTTGTAATTACGTTTCAGACGATAATCACTTCCATTGTCGTCACCAAAATGAATGGAAGACTGGAAGATTTGCATAACCGAAATACCTCCAAAAATTCCTTCCGAAGTGTAAAACACTCCAAAATTGGCATCGGGTATATATAAGGTACCCTTAAGCCCGTCAAGCAAGGGATCCATTTCCTCGTCACCAAGTTCCACCTTGTCCTTATTGAGCCGGAACTGATAAAAAACACCCGATAAACCAAAAGACACCTGGCCCTGATACAACGGAATATGATAAGCATAGGTGCCTTCTACACCAGTCCTGTCAAGAGGCCCTGAATGATCATTAAAAACATGGGCCGCCCAGCCTACCCTGCCCGATCTGGAACTTAACCGCTTTTTTTTACGTACCGATGCATTTTTCGAAATAAAACTATTTCGTAGCAGACGTGAATCCATGGTAAGTGAATGGATTTTTGGCGTTCCTTTGAAGCCAAGCCATTGTTCCCTGGCAACCAAACTAATGGTTGTGTATCCATCGCTGCCGGCAGTGGCAGGATTTAAAAGGAACTTATTGAAAGTATACTGACTGTATACCGGGAGTTGCTGGGCATCCATCGGGACGGTAAACAGTATCAGTATCAGAAAAATCGCTGGTTTGTAACGATGTAGCATACGCAACATTATTTTAGGGTTATTGGTTATCGCACTATACTTACAGTACCGGTGAGCTTTTCAACTCCCGTGATCTTCAGGTCAATTATGTAGTAGTAGGTAGCCACCGGTAAGTCCTTACCATTTGGTCCCTTTCCATCCCATTTATCTCCTGATGCCCCATTTGACTGATATACCCGTCTGCCCCAACGGTCAAACACCTGTATATCAGCATCAGGGAAAAGATGAATGTTCTTAATGTCCCATTCATTGTGGTAGTTGTCCACATCGGGATTAGGGGTAAAAGTATTGGGAATTACCAGAAGATTCACTGCTGT
>JAFGVG010000001.1 GCA_016938095.1 Bacteroidales bacterium | reverse complement strand
TACCATTGGTGCTATGAAACCCAGGGGATTAACTGTCGATGGTGCCGACCTGAAAGGTATTCATTTTGCCATGGACTTCCTTACCCAGCAGAACAAAACGAACCGCGGTATAAGCATTCCCGATTCGCAGCGCATAACGGCAACCGGAAAGCATGTGGTGGTTATCGGGGGAGGTGACACCGGATCGGATTGTGTGGGAACTTCCGTACGGCAGGGCGCAAAAAGTGTACGGCAAATTGAAATTATGCCCAAACCTCCGGAAGTGCGTAATCCGGATAATCCCTGGCCATACTGGGCCAATATTATACGTTATTCGAGTTCGCACGAAGAAGGTTGCGAGCGTCAATGGTGCATTTCAACCCGGCAGTGCATTGGCGAAAAGGGCGTTGTCAAAAAACTCGAAGTGGTGGAAGTCGATTGGCAACGAAATATTGGCCGAATGTCCATGGTTGAAAAACCCGAAACGGTGCGGACCATTGATGCTGACCTGGTATTGCTGGCCATGGGTTTTGTGCATTGCGTACAAGAAGGGATTGTCAGTGAATTCGGACTGGAACTCGATCCGCGCGGAAATATCAAAGTGGATAAACAGTTCAGGACATCAGCACCGGGTGTTTTTGCGGCCGGTGATGCTGCAACAGGGGCAAGCCTGGTGGTGAGGGCTATCTTTCAGGGACGCAACCTGGCTAGTGCCGTTGACAATTTTTTGAAACAATAAATACAGGCTAACTGATAATGGCCGGTTCTTTCCGTGGCATACTGTATGCGATAATCGTTGCGCTGCTGTGGGGCGTGCTGGCCATTGTACTCAAAGTGTCCCTCAATGAACTGACACCCACCGACATTACGTGGTTTCGTTTCTTTCTGGCCTTTGTCGGTCTTGCTGGTTATTACTATTTTAAAAAGCCTCATTACCTGCGGATATTTAGACGACCTCCCTGGTTACTGGTAGTGGCAACCCTTTGCCTGGCCGTTAATTACTATGGTTTTATCGAAGGGGTGAACCTTACCTCGCCCAGCATAGCTCAGGTGTTTATACAGTTGGGACCAGTACTGCTGGCAGTGGCAGGCTTTACCCTGTTCCATGAAAAGGCCGGCTGGCGGCAATCGCTGGGGTTGGTGCTGGTGGTAACGGGACTGGTGGTTTTTTACCGCGAGCAGCTAAACCTTACCGCAACCCAAAAAAGTGCATGGCAGGCCGGTATAGCGTGGATTATTGTAGCCGCTGTCACCTGGGCCGTTTATTCCGTGTTATTAAAGATTCTGGTGCTGAAACACCCGCCCATGCAACTGAATCTGGTTATATTCGGGTTACCTGTTTTACTGTACCTTCCTTTTGTTAACCCGGCACATTTTTTACACATAGGCCTTTCAGGCTGGCTTATTCTGTTGTTTCTTGGTCTGAACACTCTGTTTGCCTATGGCTTGCTCTCGCTTGCCATTCAATTTGTCGAAGCCAATAAGATCAGCGTCATCCTGGTGCTGAACCCTTTGCTTACTTTTGCCCTGATGGCTCTAATCAGCCATACCGACGCCACCTGGATCAAACACGAACATTATACACTGGCCACAATCATGGGTGCGCTCATTGCTCTGGCGGGTGCTATCCTCACCATATTACGAAAAAAACAGCAACCGCAGAAGCATGGTTAAATGAAATGAATCATTAACTTTAGGGGTTAATTGCCGGCTAACGGTTGCCCATGCCTATTCTTACATCCATAATTAACTGGCTGAATGTTAAAAGAGTCCACCAGATGGATCTTTTCAGAAAGTATCCGGCCGAAGTGCAACAGGATACTTTTCAAAAGCTGATAACACGTGCTGCTGACACGGAATGGGGGAAGGCATATCATTTCAGCAAGGTTAAAACCATCGTCGATTTTCGGAAAAATTCACCTATTCAAACCTACGAGGAAGTCAAACCCTATATCGACCGGCTCCGGCAGGGGGAGAGCAACCTCCTCTGGCCTGGTGAGGTAAAATGGTTTGCCAAATCGTCGGGTACCACCAACGACAAAAGCAAATTCATACCGGTTACACAGGAATCACTTAAGGACTGCCACTTTAAAGGCGCCCGTGATGCGCTTACCCTTTATTTTATAAATAATCCCGATTCACGCATATTCACCGGAAAGGGACTTACCCTAGGTGGAAGCCATAACATTGACAATTTTAATAACCAGTCGTATTACGGCGATCTTTCGGCTATCCTCATAGAAAACCAGCCCTTCTGGACTGAATTTATCAGAACCCCAAGCCAGGAAGTTGCCCTGTTGCCAAAATTCGAAGAAAAACTCGAGCGTATTGCCGCACAAACCGTACAGGAAAACGTAACCAGCATTGCCGGGGTACCATCGTGGAACCTGGTTATGCTCAAGTATATTCTCGAACATACCGGGAAAAACAATATACTGGAAGTCTGGCCGGGTCTCGAGCTTTTTATACATGGTGGCGTAAGTTTCACCCCTTATCGCGAGCAATTCAGGAAAATAATACCTTCGGACAACATGCATTACCTCGAAGCCTATAATGCTTCCGAAGGTTTTTTTGCTATACAGGACGACCCCCTGGTGTCGGATATGTTACTGATGCTTGATTATGGCATTTTTTATGAATTTGTACCGCTGGAGGAGTTGGGCAAGCCCGACCCCCAGGCACTCAGCATCGGTGAGGTCGAACTTAATGAGCAATATGCCCTGGTTATTTCCACCAATACCGGATTGTGGCGTTACCTCATCGGCGATACCGTGCGGTTTACTTCGCTTTATCCGCACAAGCTTGTCATTTCCGGACGCACCAGGCACTTTATCAATGTTTTTGGCGAAGAGGTGATTGTCGACAATGCCGATAAAGCCTTGCGCATTGCCTGCGATAAAACAGGCGCTGAAATTACCGATTATACCGCTGCACCGGTGTTTATGAGCGACGAACACCAGGGTGCACACGAATGGATCATTGAGTTTTCAAAACCGCCCGATGATCTCGATTATTTTACTACGTTACTCGATCATGCACTGATGTCCATTAACTCGGATTACGAAGCCAAACGATACCGCAACCTTACACTCGAAAGGCCCCGGATACATGCAGCCAAAACCGGCAGCTTTTACCGGTGGCTGAGCGAAAAGGGAAAACTCGGGGGACAGAACAAGGTGCCCCGGCTGTCGAACGAAAGAAAATACCTCGAAGAATTATTAGCTATTCAAGATCGCACCAAAGACAACTAACCTATGAGTATGCACATTGCAGTTGCCGGTAATATCGGCTCGGGAAAGACAACATTGACCAGCCTGCTTTCGAAGCATTTCGGCTGGGACGCCCATTACGAAGATGTAGATGATAACCCTTACCTGAACGACTTTTACAACGACATGCAACGCTGGTCGTTCAACCTTCAGATTTACTTTCTCAACACACGGTTTAACCAGATGCTCTCGTTCAGACGCTCGGGCAAAACACTGGTCCAGGACCGTACCATTTATGAAGATGCTTATATTTTTGCCCCCAACCTGCATGCGATGGGACTCATGTCAACGCGTGATTTCGAAAATTACTTTACGCTGTTTAACATGCTGGGGTCACTTATTCAGGCGCCTGACCTGATTATATATCTCAGGGCATCTGTACCTACCTTGGTGAAGCAAATCCAAAAAAGAGGCAGAAAATACGAGGATAATATCAGGCTCGATTACCTGAAGCGATTAAACGAGCGCTATGAAGCCTGGATAGAATCGTACAAACTTGGAAAACTCCTGATTGTGGATGTTGACACCTGCAATTTTATCGACAAGCCCGAAGACATGAGCGTGGTGATCGATAAAGTAAATGCCTCGGT
>JAFGVG010000139.1 GCA_016938095.1 Bacteroidales bacterium | reverse complement strand
GCAGTGGTTTGCTGGAAAGGAGACAAGATGATGCGTTGGAAAGAAAAACTGCTTTACAATGCCGATAAATTTAATTTCCCCATACACCGTGCATACCATGAACTGACAACCGAACAGAAACAGGTACTCTGGAATGGAAACCGTTACTTTCAGGGTATCAATGCTTTTTTCGATCACCTCGAATCAAAAAAGTACAAAATTCAGTATCGGGTAATGCTGGCACGTTACAGGGGTAAAACAACCTGTCCGGATTGCCGGGGAACAAGACTTAAAAAAGAAGCCTCCTGGGTTAAGATCAACGGAATGTCGGTGCAGGACCTGGTGTTAATGCCAATTTCGGAGTTGAATCATTTTTTCAGCAACATTAAGCTCAACCAGCACGACAAAAAAGTTGCCGGCCGGGTACTTACCGAAGTTCACACCCGAATCCAATACCTTATGGATGTAGGCTTGGGTTATCTAACCCTGAATCGCCTTTCATCGACCTTATCCGGTGGTGAATCACAAAGGATTAACCTGGCTACAACGCTGGGCAGCAGCCTGGTAGGTTCATTGTATATTTTAGATGAACCAAGTATTGGCCTTCATCCGCGCGACACCGGCCTGCTGATCGGTGTACTCAATAACCTTAAAAACATAGGTAATACCGTGCTGGTGGTAGAACACGAGGAAGAAATCATCCGTGCTGCTGATGAAATAATTGACATCGGCCCGGCTGCCGGTCGCCTGGGCGGTGAACTGATATTCCAGGGTACAGCTGAAAAAATGATAGCCGAAAATGACGGACTGACAGCAAAATACCTGCGGGGAGACCTAAAAATTGAAGTACCTCCTTTTAGGCGAAAATGGAATAGTTGCATAGAAATCACCGGTGCAAGCGAAAACAACCTGAAAAACCTCAACGTGAGCATTCCACTATATGCCATGACTGTAGTTACAGGCGTTAGCGGTTCAGGAAAATCCTCTCTAATCAAAGGTATTCTTTACCCGGCTTTGAATAAAGCCATCAATGGTTCAGGAGAGAAAAGCGGCAAGTTTGCCAGTATGGGTGGTGATATTAATCTTATTACCGGGGTTGAATTTGTGGATCAGAACCCGATCGGCAAATCTACCCGGTCAAATCCGGTAACCTATGTCAAGGCCTATGACGAAATACGAAAACTATTTGCCAGTCAACAACTTGCTAAATACAATGGTTTTACACCTTCACATTTTTCTTTTAATATCGATGGCGGCCGGTGTGAAGAATGTCAGGGCGAAGGTGAAATTAAGGTGGAAATGCAGTTTATGGCCGATGTTCACCTGGTTTGTGAAAGTTGTCATGGAAAGCGTTTTAAAGACGAAGTACTTGAGGTGCAATTTGATGGCAAAAGTATATACGATGTGCTGGAGCTAACGATTGACGAAGCCATTGAATTCTTTGGATCACATAAAGGCGCCACTGAAAAAGCAATTGTGCGTAAACTAAAACCTCTGGCTGAAGTCGGCCTGGGTTATGTAAAACTTGGGCAATCATCAAGTACGCTTTCGGGAGGTGAAAGCCAACGAGTTAAACTGGCTTCTTTTTTGGGTTCAGAAAGTCCCGGTGAACATTTGCTGTTTATATTCGATGAACCAACCACAGGGCTACATTTTCACGATATCCACAAACTGATGTACTCTTTCAATGCTCTTATTGCCAAGGGACACACGGTAGTGGTTATTGAGCATAACCCGGATGTAATCAAACTGGCCGACTGGATCATTGATCTGGGGCCGGAAGGGGGTGAGGCTGGCGGTTATTTGGTATTTGCCGGAACGCCGGAAGATTTGGTAAAATGTGAGAAATCTTATACAGGACGATATTTGATAAAAAAATTGTTGAGACGCATTTGAAATGCGTCATCAATCAATGAGACGCATTTGAAATGCGTCTCTACGGTTAATTTTCCTGGAACCCGAACATGATGGCTACACATCCGCTATTGGGATACTCTGATTTCTGTGCAGAAACCGGAACTTTGACCACAATTTTTAATTGCTGGCTCGATTCGAGCATGAAATCCCAAGTTTCTGTCATGTTGTGTTGCCGGTTATCGAACAGCACATTTTTATATGCATCAACCACCTGAAACTCTATGGCAGAAAGTGTCTCAGATCCGCATATTGCCAAACGGTAATTCTGTCCGGAATAAAAAGTTTTGTACAATTCCGCTTCCTCTCCCTCGGTAAGTATGGCAGCATGATAATTCCCATCGTGAATATATCCTGTAAGCTCAAGCTTGCAAAGCTTTTTGGCAAAGCCCTTACATTGGGCATCGGCCGTAAGATTAATGGCAAGCAGTAAGGTCAGTGTCAATATATGGGGTAGGAACTTTTTCATAGCGTTATAATTTATTGAACGAAGTTATTTCTTAATGATTGAACAGCAGCCTGAAGCTCCTTAAACGCTTCCGGGGTAACATTTATTTTAGTTTGCGATTTTAAAACTGCCACATCGGCTGTATCGTTTTCATCAATTTTAACCGAGGAAGTTTGTACTTCTATCTTTTCAAAAGCTGCCTTGGTGGCATGTAGTTCATTAATAAGTTCAACTATATCACGGTTTTCTTCACCGCGGGCATTTTTAATATTGTCCTGTAACATTCTTTCGACAATACTGAATGACAGTTTCTGCTCTGCAATACGGTCTACAAGCTTATTACCCTCAATGGGCTGACTGCCCACCATTTGGGTTCCGATGTAAAGGCCTTCGATCCATCCGCCAACCAGCACCATGGCAGCGACATCCTGCTGATCATTCTCTTTCAGGTATGAACTGGAGTTCAGGAAAGTTTCTGAAATAATATCCATTACCACATCCCTTTTATTCAGATTTTGTTCCAGGCGTTTCATGGTTTCTTCGTCAATAGCATCGCTAATGCCCATTTCGGTAGCAAGTTTTTTGGTTGCGTCCATATACGCCAGCGAGGTCTGTGCCTGATCAAACAAGCAGGCAAAACTAAGGTCGGTTGTATAGATACCCAGGTTGAGCGCCTTGCTTTTGTTGGTAGAATATTTTTCAACATTGGCCAGATCGTTTAACACCTCCTCATTGTATGAAACACCAGCTGACTTAAGCAGCATAGCCGTCTCAAGTGGCGAAGGCAACGAGTAAAATATTTTCTTTGCCTTGTCAATGTCGTCAAAAATATCTTCCTCTGTTAAAAAATCTTCAATCCCGACTTCCTTTCCTTCCTGCCCTTTTTTACCGGATTTGCAGGCATTGCCCAGCATGAGTATTCCGGAAAGAATTATCAGGCCGGCAAATCGTAAAGTAGTGTAGTAATTTCGCATGTGCTATTAGTTTAAAATTCGATCCCTTAAATATGTAAGAATCACTATAGTAAAATTAATGCATTTTTTAACAATTCAAAATTCATTTGCAGGATTACCCGCATTTGCTATGTTTAACGATGAATTATAGCCAAAGTTACTTAATTGTTTGTTTTTTTAAAGAAAGGAATGAACAGCTTATTAACAATCGAAGTTCGAAGTTCGGAGTTCGAAGTTCGGAGTTTTTTGCTTACCTGATCGATTTACAGGTTCGGTGCCTAACGTTGGCAGGTTAAATGTAACTAATGAAAGTGGATACTTAATAATAGATTCAGGCTACTCCAAACTGGCCCTGCTTACGCCGTCATTTCTTTATTTATTGTTCATTGTCATATCCGTTCTTTTTGTTATTTTTCACACCAATAATATTTAAGTCAATGGACCAAGCCCCTCAATGGTATGCCGTATACACCCGCGTATGTAACGAAAAAAAAGTTGCAGCAGAATTCACACAGCAACATATTGAGCATTACCTTCCGTTATTAACCACCATCAGAAAGTGGAGCGATCGCAAAAAAACCCTCCAGGTTCCCCTTATCAATTCGTATTTGTTTGTTCACATTACCAAAAAACAATATATGAAGGTATTACAAACCAATGGCGTGGTAAAAATTCTTCATTTCGATGGTAAACCAGTTCCTATTCCCGAATACCAGATTAACAACCTTAAGATACTCCTTGGCGCCAAGATACCTATTAACCGTGAGCCGACTGAACTGAAAAAGGGGCAGGAAGTGCTTATCAACCAAGGTACGCTGAAAGGACTCAGGGGAAACATATTATTAATAAAAGGTTTTCATAAACTTGTCATCAGCATTAACGCCCTCAATTATAACATGGTCATTGACATCGACCCTTACTTTGTTGAACCAGTTGAGCCATCCCCGGACATGAAAAAAAAGCAATAAGAATTCCTTTCATTCTTTCATTATTCATTTTTTCATTGGCACCTTAATCTCGTCCTTATCCTGACTCCTATAATACTTACAGACTTCCCTCAGCCCGCATTCACCGCATTTGGGTTTACGTGCAATGCATACATACCGGCCATGCAAAATCAACCAATGATGAGCTCTTGATAGCACATGCCGGGGAAAGTTCTTGATTAATTGCTGTTCAGCAGCCTGAGGGGTTTTTGCGCCATTTGTCAGGCCAAGTCTGGCCGCAACCCTGAAAACGTGCGTATCCACCGGCATAGCAGGATTGCCAAATGCTACAAGCGTAATAACGTTTGCTGTTTTCCGTCCCACCCCGGGAAGGCTCATCAGATCATCCACTGATTCCGGCACTTTGCCCTTGAAATCGTTTACAATTTTTCTTGCCATGGCCGATAAATGACGGGCTTTGTTATTCGGATAGGAACAAGAACGGATGTAAGGGAAAATATCCCCGGGCTCAGCTGCAGCCATTTCATATGGTGTTGGAAAACGCTCCATCAACGCCGGCGTAATCATGTTCACCCGCTTATCGGTGCATTGTGCTGACAATATAACCGAAACAACCAGGCTGAAAGGATCACCGTAATGCAATTCGGTTTCGGCCTCAGGCATGTTTTTCTCAAAATATTCCTTTACCCGCACATATCTTTCGCGTGTTGTCATTTGAACATAATTATCGTTATCCTTGTAAATATAGTATATATCTATTATATGGTGTAACCATCAACTGTAACCCTGTTCTACCGATATGTTTAATGGCTTTTCGCCAACAGCTAATAGCCAATAGCTAACAAAAAAAAACCTCCAATATTTTTTTTTCTCAAATCCTGTTGTATATTTGCATTCATATTGACTGAATATGCATACTATTTCAAATAGCGCTTTCTTCTTTTTTTACTTTTACTTCTGGAAATCCTGAAGGGGCTCTATTTGTATAGTAAAACGATATTATAACAAGAAGGCCCCGTGAAAGCGGGGCTTTTTTTTTTGCAGTTGTCGAACTAAACCAAGAACAATGAATAATAACCCTACAAAGACAAAACGTATTGCCATACAGGGCGGATATGGCGCCTTTCACGAAATAGCCGCGCACGGTTACTTCGAAAATGAAACCATAGAAATAGTTCCGCGAAACACTTTCAAAGACCTTTTTAAAGCCCTGAAACAGGGAAAAGTCGATTTTGGTATTACTGCCATAGAGAATTCAATTGCCGGCAGCATTCTTCCCAACTATAACCTGCTGCTTGAATCGAACCTGCAGATTGTTGGTGAAATTTACCTACGCGTTAAGCAAAACCTTGTAGCTTTACCTGGACAAAAAGTATCAGATATACGCGAAGTTTATTCGCACCCCATGGCTATACTGCAATGCCAGAAATTTTTTGACGACTACCCTGCCATAAAGCTGATCGACAGTGCCGATACAGCACTCAGTGCAAAAGAAATAGCCGACAATAAACTTAAAAATGTCGCAGCCATATCATCGACAAGGGCAGCAGAACAGTATCATCTTGAGATCATTGCCGAAGGCATCGAAACACATAAAAAAAACTATACCCGCTTTCTTATCCTGAAAGGCCGGAATGGTGAACACCACGATGTACTGGCCATTAACAAGGCTTCTCTTACTTTTGCATTGGCACATAAAATCGGAGGACTGTCAAAAGTGCTCTCCATTCTCTCGTTTTATGACATCAACCTTGCCAAAGTACAGTCTATGCCCATTATTGGGAAAGACTGGGAATACCAGTTCTTTGTGGATTTAGAGATCGAGAGTTACAGGCACTACTACCAGGCAATTGAAGCCATAAGGCCCTTCACCAGTGGTTTACAAATTATGGGAGAATATTTGAAAGGTAAATATATAATGGAATAAACATATGAAAGTATCATTAAAACTTGAAAAGTTCGAATTCAAAGGTATATCACCTGAACGTCCTTTGATTATGGCTGGTCCCTGCAGTGCCGAATCGGAGGAGCAGGTTATGGAAACAGCCCGCCAGATAAACCAGTACGGCGTAAAAATATTCAGAGCAGGATTATGGAAACCCCGTACAAGGCCCAATGCCTTCGAAGGTGTTGGCAAGGAAGGCCTTCCATGGCTTCGCAGGGTGAAAGACGAATTTGGAATGTATACCGCTACAGAGGTTGCTAACGTTAAACACGTTTATGACGCCCTTAAAGGCGGAATCGATATCATATGGCTTGGAGCCAGAACAACTGCAAATCCTTTTGCCGTGCAGGAAATTGCTGAAGCACTCAAGGGTGTGGATGTGCCGGTTATGGTAAAAAATCCGGTCAGTCCTGATTTTGAATTGTGGATCGGCGCGTTCGAAAGACTCAATGCTGTCGGAATTACCAAAATGGCAGCCATACACCGGGGTTTTTCCACCTACTATAAAACCCTGTACCGGAACAATCCCCAATGGGAAATACCCATTGAACTGAAACGCTTGCTGCCGGATCTTCCCATTATCACCGATCCCAGTCATATTTGCGGCGGTCGTGAATTACTTTTTGAAGTTTCACAACGGGCCATGGACCTCGACTTCTATGGATTGATTGTTGAAACACATTGCAATCCCGATAAGGCCCTAAGCGATGCCCAGCAGCAACTCACGCCTGAAGGACTTCATAAACTGCTCGGTAAACTTGTCCTCAGAAACCCCGAGATACAAAATAATGTCATTTTATCTACCCTCGAAGAACTGCGGCACGAAATCGATAAGTACGACGATAAGCTGATGGAGATTTTTGAACATCGTATGGGTGTTTCCCGAAAGATTGGTGAGTACAAAAAACAAAACAACATCACCATTTTGCAGACCGGCCGATGGGACGAAATCCTGCGGAACAAAATTGAACAGGCCGCCAAAAAAGGACTGAGCGAAGAGTTTATCATTAAAGTTTTCAGAGCTATCCACGAAGAGTCCATCAATCATCAGACCAAGGTGATGAATGAGTAATAGAGCCAAGAACCAAGAGCCAAGAGTCAAGACCAGGAAGAGAGACGAGTGGCAGTAATAGGGCAACCTTTATCCTCATTCAATCGACATATAGCATGAAAACCATAACAATACGCAACGTTTCCAGGGATTCCAGTATTCTTATCGGCGAGAAGCTCGCGAATTTGTCAGGTTATCTCCCAGGTGGTAAAGCCATTATCATAACCGATGACAATATTGAAAAACTTTACCGGCATGAATTTCCTGATATACCCGTGATCACAACAGGCCGTGGTGAAAAGAATAAAACCATGGATACGCTTACCCATATATTCGATAAGCTTATTGCCTGTGAAGCTGACCGCTCAACCTTTATAATTGCCATTGGCGGAGGAATAGTCTGCGATGTGGCCGGTTTTGCTGCATCAGTTTACATGCGCGGATTGCGGTATGGCTTTGTTTCAACCACCCTGCTTTCACAGGTTGATGCAAGCGTTGGTGGAAAAAATGGCGTGAATTTCAGGGGATATAAAAACATGATCGGGGTATTCAACCAACCCGAATTTGTTATCGTCGACCCCGGAATGCTTGACACCCTTGATGAACAGGAATACTGTAGCGGGTTTGCTGAAATTGTAAAAGCTGCCGCCATAAAAGACGATGGTTTGTTTCGTTACCTCGAAACCAACAGCGCCAAAGCCCTGACCAGGGATCATGCGATACTTGAAAATATCATTTACAAGGCTGTTCAAATCAAGGCGAGTGTTGTTGAACAAGATGAAAAAGAAAAGGGAGAACGTAAAAAGTTAAATTTTGGTCATACCTTTGCACACGCAATTGAGCATTCGACAGGTATGTTGCACGGCGAAGCTGTAAGTATTGGAATGGCTATGGCGGCCGACCTTTCAGTCAAACTCAATCTGCTGGCCAAAAATGAGTACGACAGGCTCATCAGGTTGCTGAAAAGTCTGAATCTACCGGTAACCTGCAAAACCGATTACCGTGAGCTGCTCGATGCCATGAAAAAAGACAAGAAGAGAGAGGGTGACAACCTTCACATGGTCTTCCTTAACAGTATTGGTGATGCGCTTATCCGCAAAACCTCATTTGTTGAACTTGAAAAGATGTTGTTATGATCTGTGCCAGTATAAGTGAAAAGGACCTATATAAATGTCTTGAACTTATTGATAAAGTGGATATGGCTGAAGTCCGCATTGATCTTACCGGCTTTAGCAACGACGAAATCCGTAATGTATTTTCGCGCAGGAAAAAACTGATAGCTACCTGCCGACCGGGTAAAATAAAAGACCACGAAAGAGTTGAAATGTTAAAGGTAGCCATTGCTTCAGGGGCTACTTATGTTGACATCGAATACGAAGCATCACCGGAGTATAAGGATGATCTGGTTACTTTTGCGCACAGTCACCAATGTGACGTGATTATTTCCTACCATAATTACGACAAGACACCCGAGTTGGAAGAACTTGAACACATTGTTCAGCAATGTTATGCTCAGGGCGCCGATGTCGCCAAAATTGCCACGCATATTAACGTTAACCGCGATAATTCAAAACTGCTTTCGCTTTATAAAGCCCCCGGACGTTTGGTGGCTATTGGCATGGGCGATCTTGGCAGAATCAGCCGTATTGTGGCTCCTTTCCTGGGTGCAGAGTTCACCTATGCCTCTGTAACCGATGCTGACGCCACTGCTCCCGGCCAGATCAACTACGAAAGGCTCAACCAGTTTATTCTCGAAATACAGCAAATATAATTCCATGAATACATTCGGTCACTTGTTTCGCGTTAGCATTTTCGGTGAATCGCACGGCGTTCAGATTGGTATTACCATTGATGGATGTCCCGCCGGTTTGCCTGTTTCTGCCAACGATTTCACCACCGATTTCAACCGGCGCCGCAGCGGATCAAAAGGAACAACACCCCGACAGGAAACTGACATTCCTAAAATTGTCAGCGGGGTTTTCAATGATATTACAACCGGCGCACCCATCACCATCCTGTTTGATAACAACAACACCAGGTCGCGCGACTATTCTAACTTAATAGACACACCGCGGCCGGGTCACGCCGATTTTGTCGCTTCACAGAAATTTGGCGGCTACGAGGATTACCGGGGTGGCGGACATTTTTCGGGAAGAATTACACTTGGCCTTGTTGCCGCAGGGGTGATAGCCAAAAAGCTTATCGACCCTGTTCGCGTGGAAGCCAAAATTCTTGAAATTGGCGGACAAAAAGATATTGAGAAGGCCATAGATTTGGCCGTCGAAAAGAAAGATTCCGTTGGAGGTATTATTGAATGTACCGCCAGCCACATGCCGGTGGGTTTGGGAGAACCATTTTTCTACCCGGTGGAAGCGGCCATCAGCCATATAATCTTTTCAGTTCCTGCCATTAAGGGAATTGAATTCGGTGCAGGATTCGCCGCTGCTGCCATGTGGGGAAGCGAACATAACGACAAATTTGTCACCACATCCGGAAAGACTTCCACCAACAACGCCGGCGGAATAAATGGAGGCATATCCAATGGTAACGACTTGTTATTCAGGGTTGTTGTAAAACCTACTTCGAGTACACACCAACCCCAGCATACCCTGAACATGAAAACGGGTGAAATGGTAAACCTCGAAATAGAAGGCCGTCATGACACCTGTATCGCACTTCGTATTCCGGTAGTTATTGAAGCAGCTACTGCCATTGTGCTGGCCGATCTGATGATGCTTGAACAAAGAATTTCCCGCAGGTTATGAACCCAGCTGTGTGAATGAAACCTTTACTAATATTGCCGACAAATAACAACAATCTTACATGAAAATTTTAGTGCTTGGTGCCGGGAAAATGGGATCGTGGCTTATCGAATCGTTGTGCCTCGACTATGAAGTTGCCGCCTTCGACAGTGAGTTGTCACGCCTGAAGTATTTTTTTAACTGCACCAAATTGGTTTCCTATGAGGAGGTCCGTGAATTTAACCCTGATATGGTGATCAACGCTGTGAACCTGCAATTAACAGTGCCAGTTTTTAAAGAAATACTGCCTTACCTGGATGAAAACTGCATTCTTGCTGATATTACCTCTGTTAAAAATGGTTTACGGCAGTTTTACCCCCAAACCGGCCGGCGCTTTGTGTCCACCCACCCTATGTTCGGTCCAACCTTTGCCAACTTAAGAGACTTATCGGGCCAAAGCGCCATCATCATCAGTGAATCAGATGAAGAAGGCAAAGCATTCTTCCGTAACTTTTTCGATTCTTTCAACCTGAGCATTTTCGAATATTCGTTTCTGGAACACGACCAGACCATTGCCTATTCCCTGTCGGTACCTTTTGCCTCTACCATGGTATTTGCCGCATGCATGAAAAAGCAGGAAGCACCGGGCACAACGTTTAAAAAACACCTTGACATTGCCAAAGGGCTTTTCTCTGAAGACGACTTCCTTTTGTCCGAAGTACTTTTCAGCCCTTTTACCCTTGAACAACTCGAAAAAATCAGCGAAAGACTGCACTACCTGCAGGAGATCATCAGGGCAAAAGATGAGGAAAAGCTTAGGATATTCCTTAATATGCTGCGGAAAAACATCAGGTAAATTACCTGCAATACTGCAGCAGGTATTTGACTGCTTCGGTACTGCCCATGCGCTGTGCCCGCTCCAGATCGGAACAACCCTTGTCGTTGCTTCCGGTTTGTATTTTGCATAATCCCAAATACATCCAGGTTTCTGCATCTCCGGGCATTAGATCGAGCGACATCGACAGGTCGCTTAAAGCATACTGATAGGTAGCTGTTTTATAATAAGTCTTCCCCCGTGCTTTATAATAAGTTCCATTGTTTGGGTCTTCCTTAAGATTCTGGTTAAAGCACTTCAATGCATTTATGTAATCGCCCGCTTCGAAATAAAACCCGCCACATTTGAACACTGCAGACAAATCCTGCTCAAAATACTTCATGTACAATTTCATGTCCTTAATGGATTGCGACCACAATTGCTGGCCGGCAAATGCATCAGCCCGTTGGAGGTATAAGCCAAAATTTCCCGGATCTTCACGAATGGCTTTGTTAAAATCTGCAACGGCATCTTTATACCTGCCTGACTTAAAATAGGCATTTGCACGTTTACCGACAACCCCCTTGGCCAGCTTATCCTTTTTCATAACAGCCGAATAATCCGCAATGGCCCCGGCATAATTTCCCTGACTTTGAAATACACTGCCTCTTTGCAACAGTAATTGTATATCGTCAGGTGTTTGCAAAAGAGCATTGTCCAACAATGAAATGGCCTGATCATATTGCTGCCTTCCATGATAGTAAACTGCTTCAGCAATAACCTTTTCGGCGTCGGTATACCATTCTTTTTGCCAAATGGTATACCATTCGGGGGACTCTTGAATCGCATCGAAACCGGGATCTTTTTTGATACTGTCTGCCGGTAAACGAAAATCCGACTGCAGGTGACTTTCAATATGTTTCAAAGCATTGCCGACATCGCCATTCCGGGCGAAAGCTTTTGCAAGCAATATATCGGCCACATGCGAATTTATCAGGTTTGCTTCTTTAAAGTCTTCAATGGCCTGATCAATTTCATTTAGCTCAAGATATGCTTTCCCTCTGTTAATATAAAGCTGTTCATCGGCATTGTTGCGCGCTATGGCCAACGAAAAAGCGGTGATCGCCTGATTAAAATCACCCTGCATACTATAGGCACAGCCAGCCAGGTATTGATCATCCACGGCCTGGGAATTTACCGGACGCGTTAATGCAATCACCAGGCCCAGTAACAAAATAAATGCCCTATTTCGTAAAGTTCTCATTTCTTCCTTCTGCATATACATGAATAAACCCTGATAAAGCCCTTACTTCGATACCACTTATACGCGGTTCATAAACATCACATATATAATAGTATACACCCGATGCGCCCTCACCTTTCCAGTTGATATCCGGATCGGTTGTTTCATAAACCAGCTGGCCGTAACGGTTAAAAATCTTCATATTAACCTGTTTGATCACATTATTCAGGTTAAGCGACCGATAAATATCATTTACGTTGTCATTGTTTGGCGTAAATACGTTGGGCAACTGGTACAACGGGCATTCATCCACACAAAAATAAGCCGATCGGGCACTCTCGTTCCCAAACGAATCGACTGCTGAAACGGCATAACAACCGGCCAGACTGATGCCATCTATCGGATAATGGCGGAAGGTGGTATCGGTTGCCGGCGATGTTGAGGCTATTGAGTCCATTTCGGTATCCATGGTAGGTGAAAAATAAACAATGTAGCGCACAACATCATTGGCACAGCTATTATTGGGATTGGTCCAGGTAAGTATATTCACCAGACTGTCACATAGTGAACGAACAGTAAGGTGCGGCGGACACGGCGGCGTATTGTCAACAGGAGTTGCAAAATTTTCGTGCGACCAGTTGGCATTGGTAAACTCAACACCATCAACGGGCCGCCAGCCAAAACTTTGAACCTGGTAATAGTATGTTTCCCCGTTTTTCAGTCCGGCATCAATATACTGGTTAGTGCTGATGGTATCAACCGGAATGTAATCAACAGTATTGTATTTACGGTACACTACGTATTCGCTGTTTATCCAGGGAGCCTTCTTACGTATGTTAAGCGTAAGCTGGTTATCTTCAGGAATAATGTCGATATACAACGAGGAAGCTATTTCGCTTTCGCCCGGGCGCATCTCAAAACGATTACCAGGTGTATTGTTAAACATTTTAACCTGGTAATAATAGGGATAGCGAACCGTGTTTAGCAGAGTGTCAGTATAGGTGGTGTCGTTCAGGTCAGCGGTAAGCACGGAATCAATAACCACATAGCCTGTGGGATCGGGAATTTCCGAACGGTAAATGATAAAAACATAGGGCCCGGGAGCTTCAACCGTATCAAAATTACGTGGTTTGGCCCACGAAAGGAAAATACTGCCCGAAATTGCGTCAATAGTGGTCACACTGGTGTTAAGCAACGATGGAAAACCCGGTACAAGCGAATTACAGGTCCGTTCCGAAGCGTAACTTTCACTGCCGTCAGCATAAAAGGCTGTAACTATATAACAGTACGAAATTCCCTGCACCAAGCCTTCGCTGTTGTTGTCATCGACAAAGAATGTGTTCTCCCTGCCGTCTAGGGTAGCAATTTTGGAATAGCCGGTATAACCGGGCACCCCGTATTCGCAACTATCAGGAACAAAAAGCTCTCCGGCTTCACGGCGATAAAGATAATACCCAGCCACCTCACCACATTCGCTGGCTTTCCAGTGCAATTCAATTTCAGTGCTGGTTGCAGTGGAAGTCAGACTGTCGGGGGCCGGAGCCAGCACGGTAATCAGAAAATTATCAATGTCAAACAGGCTGATATCTTTGTTATT
>JAFGVG010000138.1 GCA_016938095.1 Bacteroidales bacterium | reverse complement strand
TAACGCCTTGTTCGAGTTGGCTTTTGTTGATCTGAAAAATAGGAACCCCATCGAAAATGCTGAGAAAAGTGGCTTCATCAAGCTTTTTCAGCGTTTCTGCAGTTCCTTTGCCAAACAAAATTTCCGATGCTTCAACTGCCGTATCAACATCTTCAGCAGAATGCACCATGCGGGTTACTTCTGTGGCAAGTTTTTTCTGCAATATCCGCAAATGAGGTGCCTCCTTATGTTCGTTGATGATTCCGGCTATTTCTTCCTGTGTAAGCAACGTAAATATTTTAATGTATTTTTCAGCATCCTCATCCGAGGTGTTCAGCCAGAACTGATAAAAAGCATAAGGGGATGTCTTAGCAGGATCGAGCCAAACATTTCCCTTCTCGGATTTCCCGAATTTTCCACCGTCTGCTTTTGTAACCAACGGACAAGTCAATGCATAGGCTTCCCCTCCGTCTTTACGCCGGATTAATTCGGTGCCTGTAACGATATTACCCCACTGATCTGATCCGCCCATCTGCAATCTGCATTTTTTCTCGCGGTAAAGGTGATAAAAATCGTACCCCTGAATAAGCTGATAGCTAAACTCTGTGAATGAAATTCCTGTTTCAAGCCTTTTTTTCACCGAGTCTTTCGACATCATATAGTTTACCGTGATGTGCTTACCCACTTCCCTGAGAAAACCCAAAAAGGAAAATTCCCTAAACCAGTCGTAATTATTGACAATTTCGGCTGAATTGGCTCCACAGTTGAAATCCAGGAATTTCTCGAGCTGCTTTCGCTGGCAGGACAAATTGTACCGTAATGTTTCCTCGTCGAGAAATTTACGTTCTTCGGCCTTGAACGAAGGATCCCCAATCATTCCTGTAGCTCCGCCCACCAATGCAATTGGTTTGTGGCCGCAACGCTGAAAATGAAACAATAACATAATGGGCAAAAGATTGCCTATGTGCAACGAATCGGCAGTGGGATCAAAACCAATATAACCGGCCGTCATTTCTTTGGCCAATTGCTCTTCGGTGCCGGGCATCACATCGTGAATCATACCTCTCCACCTCAGTTCTTCAATGAAATTCATCAGCATAAAAATTTCCGCAAATATAGTATTTAGGTTCAACAATTGTTTGAGGCAGTGTTATACCGTTTGCCGATCGGGATGTTCTTCGTCGCTGGTTAGCTTCAACTGGTGAAATATTGCTCCAGTCAGGGATGTTAATGGTTTATAAAACAACGACTGTTCACGTGTTTTTTCCGGTACAAAATGTATCCTGTTGTCAAGCCTGTCCATAAACAACAATAGTACCCCAACAATCAGCAAGGTTTTCAACACGCTGAAAACCACGCCCAACAAACGGTTTAGCAGAGAAAGCTCCACTGCTTCGGCAATTTTTTCAACTCCCCTGCCTACCAGGTTCACAACCATAAAAACCAATACAAAGGTTATCGCCAATGATATCAGGTAAAGCGATTCTGCACTGACATGTATATGCTTTTCCAACTGTGTAGCGGTAAAACCGGAGCCTTTTATGGCTGCGTAAAGACCCACTGCCAGGGCGGCCAAAACAGCCAGTTGCATAATAAATCCCCTTGTAAATCCTTTGAAAACAGCGTAAATCAACAACACCATTATAAACATATCCACATAATTCATAACCGCTATATCCAATTGAGGTTTTGGAACTAAAATTGTCCGTTAAATATAGCCAAATGTAACAACTAAAACCTGCCTTAACAATATTACTTTGGCACTGCCCAACAACCACCTCTTGTATTATCTTTGCATTTTATTATCATGTCAACTTTCCTCTTTGATCAGATTATTTTTGGTCCGGTGTGGAGCCGACGCCTGGGAGAATCCCTGGGCATCAACCTGTTGCCCCCAAACCGTAAGATATGCAACTTCAATTGCGTTTACTGTGAATGCGGTCTTACCCATCAAAGTACAGAGCCCCCTCGTTTCCCGGAGGCCAGCGAAGTTATCGGATTGCTCGAAAAAAGGCTCATAACTATGAAACAGCAAAACGATTACCTGAATACCATTACTTTTGCCGGTAACGGAGAACCTACCCTTCATCCCCAATTCCCATGGATTATTGAAAAGGCCATTTCATTGCGCGACAGCTTGTTCCCCGGTGTAAGTATTGCTGTGCTGTCCAACGCCACCCGGGTCGACCATAAGCCTGTATTTGATGCATTACTTAAAGCCGATCTGAATATTCTGAAACTCGACTCAGCATTTCCCGGTACGATTAAATTGATTAACAACCCTTCCGGAAAACTCGACCTACCCGACCTCCTGAAAAAACTTGCACTGTTCAACGGAAAGGTGATCATTCAAACCCTTTTTCTGAAGGGCAAAATCAATGGCACTGCCATCGACAATACAACTGATGAGGAAGTAACTACCTGGCTTCAGGCGCTGCAGTATATTAAACCCGAAAGTGTGATGATCTACTCCCTGGCAAGGGAAACTGCCGTAAACGGGCTGGAAAGTGTTGAGGAAGCAACTCTGCAATCAATAGCAGCCCGCTGCGAAGCAGCAGGCTTTAAAGCACAGGTCACACCCTGATTGGTAAAACATGTCAGCAACCAGTGATCAACAGGTGGTTCTGATAAGCCCGCTCGACTGGGGCCTGGGTCATGCAACGAGATCAATCCCGGTTATCAGCCATTACCTTCGGATGGGATACAGCATTATCATTGGTGGAAGTGGCCGTTCGGGAAAACTGCTTGAACAAGCTTTCCCCGAATTACCTTTCGTGGCTATACCGGCTGCTAAAATTAACTATCCGGTGCACGCTTTTTGGTTATTACCCGCTCTGATATTACGCCTGCCAATGATGTTCTTCACAATCATACACGAACATCAGGTGCTAAAAAGGCTGATAAAAAGGCACCACATCAACACTGTGATTTCAGACAACCGGTATGGTCTGCATAACAGACATACGCATAACATTATCATTACCCATCAGCTGGCGTTCAGGTTTCGTGGGTTGCTTCGTCTGGCGGAATACCCACTCCACTTTGTTATTCGCTTGCTGGTTGGAAAATTTGATGAATGCTGGATACCCGACTTTGCTGACCCGTATCATAATTTTTCGGGTATGCTATCGCATCGTTATAAATTGCCTGTAAAAACATGCTTTATAGGCTTGTTGTCGAGATTCACTAATGTCAGTGAGGATTTTCGTAACAGCAGGCATCAACTTTACAGTATGGTAGTGGTTTTAAGCGGGCCCGAACCCCGGCACAGCCGGTTAGTGGCTAAAATAGCCGAACAGGCTTCCCTCCTTCCATATAAAACACTAATCATAGCCGGAATGCCGGAAAAAATGGCAGTTAATGAACAAGCTTCCCATCCAAACCTGACCATTGTTCCACATCTGGCCGACATCGATTTTAAGAAAGTATTGCAGCAGGCCGATGTGATTATATGCCAGGCAGGATATTCAAGCATTATGGATCTTGCAACAATTGGCTGCAGGGCCATTCTGATTCCCACACCAAATCAACCCGAGCAGCAATACCTGGCACAATATCTTTCGGAAAAAGGGTGGTTCAGTTTTGTTGAAGAAAAAGCACTGGCCCTGGATAAAGCCATTGCGAAAGAAAAAGAAACAGCAAACCGGGTAAGAATTCCGTTGTTTCCCAGCAATGAATGTCTTCCCTTGCTGCCTTTAGCGCAAAGCAAAAACAATTACCACTGTTAACAATCCGACCATAAAACCCGCATACACCTGTCCATGCGAATGAGCTTTCAGCTGAAGACGTGCAAATCCAACGCCTCCTGTCAACAACAGAGCAACTATCATCCACAGCATCAGGTCGGTATTTAAATGCCACGACAACGACCATATCAAACCTGCAATTCCTCCCCAACCAACCATATGGGCACTTATTTTCCACCAGTACGAAATGGCCAGTACAAAAAGTATAGAAAGACAACCTGCAAATAAGAAACGCTGGTAAACAAAGCTGACCGGAAGATTACGAATGAAATAATAAGCTGCCATATAGGACAGAAGGGTTATATATAGGGGAACAAGACGCTCACGCTTTTCAGAAAGATGCAGATTCCGGGTCAGGCCAAAAAAATAAAACACCGGTATTAACCCGGCAGGTATCAACAGGGTAAAAACAAAAACCGACAGGTATATAAAATTCAGGTACCGGTTGTCGAGATCAGCAACATAGGTTCCGGAGTTGCTGATGATCAGTAATCCCAACATAGGAATAATCAACGGGTGCGTCAGGTAGGAGATAATGTTGGCAATCCGGTTCATCGCAGTTTTATGAGGGTTATCTTACCGTTTTTCATACTACAATTCCTTTCGCATACGTGCCACGGGAATGTTTAGCTGTTCCCGGTACTTGGCCACCGTTCGCCGGGCTATATGGTATCCTTTTTCCTGAAGAATTTCTGCAAGCCTGTCATCGGTTACCGGATGCCGCTTTTCCTCCGAATCAATACAATCCTGAAGTATTTTTTTGATTTCCCTGGTAGAGACTTCTTCCCCCGATTCGGTTTGCATCCCCTCAGAGAAGAAGTACTTAAGCGACATAATGCCAAAATTGGTTTGAACATACTTGCTGTTGGCGACCCTCGAAATGGTTGAAACATCAAGCCCGGTAATGTCAGCAATGTCTTTTAGGATCATTGGCCTGAGTTTGGTTTCGTCGCCACTGAGAAAATACTCCTGCTGATAATTGACAATGGCGTTCATGGTAACCAACAGCGTATTTTGTCGCTGTTTGATTGCATCAATAAACCACCTCGCCGAATCGAGTTTCTGTTTTACAAAAGTAAGCGCTTCTTTTTGCCCCTTTGTTTGATTGTTTCGGCTTTGGTGATAGCTTTGCAACATGTCGTTATAGGTTTTACTAACCCTTAACTCAGGCACATTCTTGGCATTCAGGCTTAATTCAAGGTCGCCTTCGTTATTCTCCAAAATGAAATCGGGAATTATATGCCCAAATCCTTTGTTCTGCGGATCAGCATAGGCACTTCCAGGTTTTGGATTCAACTTCAGTATTTCATCAAGTGCTTCCTTTAACTGTTGATCCTCAATGTTCAACCGGTTGATAATTTTATCGTAATGTTTCCGGGTAAACTCATCAAAGAACTCCTTTAGAATTCTGTGTGCCAACATTACAGAAGGTGTATTGTGCTCTTTCGCTTCCAGTTGCAATATCAGACATTCCTGAAGATTTCGTGCTCCAACACCGGGCGGATCAAATTCCTGAATAATTCGCAGTATGCCAATAAGTTCCGGCTCATCTGTTTTAATACTCAGGGCAAAGGCAATGTCGTCCACAATGTTTTCGAGCCTGCGACGCAGATAACCGTCATCGTCAATGTTTCCAAGCAGGTAAAGAGCAAGCATTCGCTGCCGTTCATCAAGCGACCTGAGTCCGAGCTGGTCTTCGAGATAATCGTGAAAAGAAAGTCCTACAGAAAAGGGTATCTCTTCCCTTTTATCGTCTTTGGAATAATTCTGCGCATTCAGCTTATAGGAAGGCGTTTCATCGTCCTGTATATAATCTTCGAGTGTAAATTCGTCTTTATCCTTATCCCTGGGGTCAGTACTAACGTCTTCTTCAAGGGGTTCGGTGCGAAGCTCCTCTTCAATTGCTCCTTCTTCCAATGCCGGATTTTCTTCAATTTCAGCTTTTATCCGCTGCTCAAGCTGCATAGTAGGAATCTCCAGCAGTTTAATCATTTGTATCTGCTGAGGCGATAGCTTCTGAAGGAGTTTCTGTTGTAGTCTTTGCTTGAGCATAATTGACAATGCTGGTATACCCGTTAGTCCTTAGAAATCTGCATTTTTAGGAAACCTTGGAAAAGGAATCACATCCCGGATATTGCCCATGCCCGTAACAAAAAGCAAAAGCCGCTCAAATCCCAAACCGAATCCGCTGTGCGGTGCTGATCCGAATCTTCGGGTATCGAGATACCACCACATATCCTTGTCGGGTATCTTCAGATCGGTTATCCTTTTCATCAGCTTTTCGAGATTTTCCTCGCGCTGAGAACCACCTATTATTTCGCCTATTTTTGGGAAAAGCACATCCATACCCCTGACTGTCTTGCCATCGTCGTTTTGCTTCATATAAAAAGCTTTAATAGCCATGGGATAATCGGTTACAATTACCGGTTTTTTAAAATGCTTTTCAACCAAAAACCGTTCATGCTCTGTTTGTAAATCCATACCCCACGAAACCGGGAATTCGAAGTTCATCCCCGACTGCTGTAAAATTTCGATGGCCCGGGTATAAGTTATACGTTCAAAATGGTTCCCCACAACGAACTTAAGCCTGTCAATCAATTCCTTGTCATACATTTCCGTAAGAAAAGCCAGGTCGTCATGACAATGCTCAAGCGCATAAGAAATCAGGTATTTCAAAAAGTCCTCCGCCAGGTTCATGTTGTCCTCAATCTCGTAAAAGGCCATTTCGGGCTCAATCATCCAGAATTCGGCAAGGTGCCTGGGGGTATTGGAGTTCTCAGCCCTGAAAGT
>JAFGVG010000137.1 GCA_016938095.1 Bacteroidales bacterium | reverse complement strand
ACTATCTTTAAGCTTTCAATTTGGTTAGTCTATGAAAAAACCATATATGAATCCTTACCTGGCGGGTACCTTGCTCGGACTGGTTTTACTGATGTCGATGTACCTTTCCGGCCGAGGTTTAGGTGCCAGCGGGGGATTGAAATACTGTGTGGTAGCGGTTGTGGGTGCGTTGGACAAGAACCACGCGGAACAATCAGTTTACTACAGTAAGTATTTTGCTGATGGCCAGCAACCGGCAAAAAACTGGCTGACTTTCATTATATTGGGTGTACTTGCCGGTGGCTTTGTTTCGGGTGCCATATCACGTCGATTGCAATTCCGGATTGAAAAGTCACCTGGAATATCCAGGACGCGTCGTCTGATCTTTGCTTTTATAGGGGGTGTCTTTTTTGTATATGGCGCCCAATTGGCCCGCGGTTGCACAAGCGGAGCGGCGCTTTCGGGAATGGCAGTGCTTTCCCTGGCCGGATTTGTGACCATGATGTCCATCTTTGGTTCGGCATACCTTTTTGCCTATTTCTTTCGGAAAAACTGGATTTAACCAACATTGTTAAGGCATACTAACCACCATTTTGCATATGGGACCTATATCATCACTTCATGAATTTTCACAGGGAACCAACCTGCTCATAGCTTTTATCATTGGCATTGGTTTTGGCTTTGCCCTGGAACAGGCAGGCTTTTCTTCGAGCCGTAAACTGGCGGGCATGTTTTATGGCTATGATACCACCGTGCTGAAGGTTTTTTTTACGGCTGCCATTGTGGCCCTGGTGGGTTCACAGTTTATGAGTTATTTTGGATTGCTGAACCTGAATCTTGTTTTTGTGAACGAATATTACATAGCTTCGGCAATTATTGGCGGGGTAATCATGGGTGCCGGCTTTGTCATGGGTGGTTTTTGTCCCGGTACCGGCATCAGTGCCCTTTCGATAGGCAAAATTGATGCTCTGTTTTATATATTGGGGGGATTTGCAGGAGCTTTTCTGTTTGCCGAAACATACCCGTTGATACAACCCTTGGCTGAGGCTTCATATCGTGGGCCGGTTAAAATAAACGAGGCCTTGCATTTATCACCCGGGGTTTTTACTTTTCTGCTGATTGTTGCTGCCGTGATCATGTTCTGGCTTGCCGAGAAAGCTGAAAAAACTTTTGCCCGACCCGATATTACCAATGATATCTGAATAACCCAAGTATCTGCTGTTATGACACCCCGGTTATACATTTCGATGACATTGTTATTCTTAGGCATCATACTAATGCTGTTTAACCTGCCCGCCAAATATTCGTTTCATGGAAAACCCGAAAAGGTATTATTGACAATACTTGATGAATCGACCTATGTTACAGCAGACCAGGCAGCCCGGATGCTGGTTGCAGATGATAATGCCGCTCAGCTTATTGATTTACGTTCTGCTGTAGCTTTTGACAGTTTTGCCATTCCGGGAGCCATAAACATGCCCTATGAACAATTGCTTTCCATGGATATTGAAAGTCACCTGAACAGGGGAAAACAGAATATTTTTTATGCCAACGACGATTTGGTATCCGGCTATGCCATAGCAATTGCACAGGGTTTAGGGTTTAAAAACAATGCTATCCTGAAAGGGGGACTAAACGAGTGGTATAGAGTGGTAATGAACAGTAATTTCACCGGTGAACGACTTTCGGCCCGGGAAAATGCACTTTACGAAAATCGTTTCAAGGCACGACGGATATTTATCGAAGTGAACAGTATGCCCGACAGTTTAAAGGCTAAATACCGCGCATTACAGGAGATTGAGCGCAGAAAGCTGGACGGGGGATGTGAATAACTGATTAACCTAAGTATGGCAAAACCCATTAAAATATTGTTAATTGCAGGTTTGTTGATCTCTTTAATGCTTGTAGCGTTTAAGTCGGTCAGTAAAGTTACCTTCAGGAATAATGCCGTCAAATGGTCCGGTGCTTCCCTGGATCAGTCGAATCTGGTTACCGGCGTTATGCTGCAGGAATTACCGGGTGAACCATTGCTGGTAAGCCTTGATATAAATGAACCGGTAATGGGAAAGATTCCTGCTGAAGAACTTTTCAAAAAGGAAAATATCAAAACGATCAGAAAACATAAGGGGAGTATTGTTTTGTTTTCTACCGACAGAGCAAAGGCTGCAAAAACCTGGATGGTACTCAGCCAGATGGGTTACAAAAACCTTTACCTGTTTTCAGATACCCTGCCCGTTGAAGTGTTTAAACACAAATTCCGGCCCGATTCAGCTACCAGGCCGGAATTGAAGAATTAACAAATGGTTTTACCTGACTACAGGATAATCATTAATGTCGGCCTCAGAAAATGGCAGCCACGATAAACCGGCCGCATCCTTTTTCATCCAATCATACATAAACGCGTTGTTTCCATATTTCAGGGTGCGTGCGTCGTATCCTAACAGTCTGAGATAGGCAGTGGCAAATGCCGAATTATGCCCGGTACCGCAATACAGTACAACTGTTTTGTCAGCGGGGATGGTAGCCATTTCATCGGTGAACCCAAGTGTGCCATTGGCTTTATATCGCACAGCGCCTGGAATATGGGCATCATCGTATTTATCCTTTCGTTCGTAATTAATAATATAATAACGGTCAGGGTTGGCAAACACCTCTTCGGCGGTGATCAGAACGTTATCCGTACCTTCGGCAAAAATGGTCTTAAACCGGGCGGCAGAAATATCAGCACCTACATTTAGCCCTGTTTTGATTTCAGGCATGCCTTTGGCAGCTGGTTTTTGATGAGTTGTTTTGTCGAGTTGCTGCTCGTATCTGGCTGATACACCGTTGAGCCAGTCCTCTTCGGCAATTTTCCGGTTCCAGGCACTCATTCCCCATCGCATAGCGTATACGTTTCCATAGCCCATTAACCTGAGCAATGAGGTTGTATAGCCCGAAAGTTGCCCGTCATCACAAACCAGCACAATTTTTTCATAGGTGAAGGGCTTTATCCCTGTCTCAAAATAGGCAGGGAGTTCACTGAATTGCTTATTCACAGCTCCTTTAATATGTCCGCCGGAATACTGACTTGCCGTACGCAGGTCAATAACAAGCTGGTTTGAGCCCAACTGTTCATAAACCACAGCGGCTTTAATAAGTGATGGAAACTCACGGCTGTTAACATAGTCGCCATTTTCTGCCAGGTCTTTGATCAGCAGACGGGTTTCGTTGCCAATGACGATATCAGCCGCTACAGCAACTGAATCGGTTGGTACAGACTTATTGTTGCCGGCATTCCCCGAACAACCTGCGAGCAGGAATAGCAAGATCAACAGGGAAGAAGTCCCTGTGAAAAACTGAACGACTTTCATATGTCTAACAGGTTAAAAATTAAAGGCCTGTTTGGGTGTTACTACCTTATTGCCTTTATCCAGATAACGGGGTTCCAGTCGGTTTCCCTGTTTGTCGTATGAATACTCGGTTATGGCAACACCGTTTTCCGGGTTGTTATAAACATTTCTGTTCCGGTCGAGATTAACGGTTTTGATCAATGCACCGTGTTCATCATAGGTATGTTGACTTATGGGTACCATGTTACCACCAACTAATTCATCATCCTGGTCATACACGGCAGTTTCGGTTACATAACCGTTGGCATCGACTTGATTGACCCGTTTAGCCCATCCCCAGTACAAATTTGACAGACTGCCCAAGGTATTGTGTACCGAAAAACTGATGAGGTCGCCCTCTGCCGTATTTTCAAAAGTGAAGTAGGATACCCCAATATCACCGCAATTTTCAGCAGTACAATTGTAAAGCGAATCGCCCTGGTAATTGGCCATACGGGTGACAAAACCCTTGTCATCATAGGTGAATCTGAGTTCGTAAAACGGACAGAATTCGCTCATGATGGTTTCAACGCCTGCAAGGTTATACCTGTTTTCTTTAACCATACCATCGGGAAGCTTTCCCCAGACGTAAGAATGGATTTTGTTCCTGTTCTCTACGGCATTACCTGTTGAATCAAAGAATTTCAGGCCGGTCCGCTGACCACTTTCGTCAAGCGAAAATTCATAGGAGTATACCCCGCCGTCAACGGCAATCTGTTGATTGTCCTTATTGAAAAAATGTTTGATTTGCTTGCCTTCGGTGTAGGTGTATGTAATTTTTGAAGCTTCGCGGAGCGAAGAGTTTCCCAGTAAAATGCCATTTCGGCCATATTCCAACGATACCAACCTGCCCAGACTGTCGTAAGTGAATTTGTAATGGTTGATTTTAACAGCCTCTTCAGTTGTCAGTTCATGGGATCCGCGTTCGGTATCAAAGCTTGTTTCACTGAACAGAATGTGACGGTAATGTTCAACCCTTGCAAGATTTTCGGGTTCTGCCTGCCTGGGCTTGCAGGAATAAAAGGCAATGCCTGCCATAACGAAAGCCACCAGGGCCATTATTGATGTTTTTTTCATACCTGATTTTTTTTAATGGATATCAAAATTACTTGAATTGACACAGGGTCATTCACAAAACAACCTGTTTAACAAATTTTTATAACAATCAAAAAGCATTATGGTTCAGGTACAGTTGTTTTGTTTTCGGTATCCATTTTTTGTTTGGAGATATGCTTTTCACCCATTACCAGGTAAAAGAGTGCGAGTATGAAATACAATATTCCTGTAAGTACAACAATAATATAAGCCCGCTGTGATCCCTGCAGAAAGGAATCGTATCCCGAGACAAGGTTACAAACGCCATTGATCAGGAATGTCATCACAATGATCCTATAACCTACCCTGTAATAGAAAATGTAGGCAAGCAGGTTTAATACTGCAACCGTTATCAGAAGGACGATAATTAAAGGATGGCCCGAATCCAGCCGCTCCGTCAACTGTGTCACAGGTACAAAAATATTCAGCAACAGTAATGCCCGCTGTATCTTACTTTTTTTCTGAGACTGACTTTGTACGCCGGTAATAAATTCCATGTCGTTGGTTATACCATTAATACTATATGTTTCATGCTGACCTCTTAGGGCAGTTTTTTCAGTAAACAACAGTATGAGCAGCATATTTACCAGCATAGCCGACCAAAAGAAAGCATAAAAAGTGAAGTTGTCCACAAAGCCATGGTATTCACCATCAGGCAGTTGAAAAAATAAAAGGAAGGCATCGTGAATATAATGATAGATTATGCCGGCGATTAGGGTCCGGGTTTTTACAGCTGCCAGCGAAAAGGTAAAGGCAATCAGCGCTACTGAAATAATTTCAATAAAACTGACAAGGTTGAAACCATTCAGGTGACAAAGGGCAAAAATAAGGATTTGCCACCAGAATGCTTTTTGTATGTTACCAAGATACTGGATGAGCAACATCATCACTACGCCCCTGAACAATACTTCCTCCCAGATGGCTGGTGTAAGTGAGAAAAGCAGGTGTCCGGCATTTATGTTTGATATGTCAGGGTGGTATTTGCCGGTGAATAATGAGCCCAGTAACATGCCGGTTAAAGAAACGACACCCAACAGTATGCCGAGGAGAATATGACCGGTCAGGTTATGAGGTTTGTAAACGCCCAGTCGTTTCAACCATTCTCCAATGGAAATTTTGCCAAACGGACTGCCAAAAATCCCCGGGAAGAAAAACAGTATACCCACTGATGTGATGACAAAAATAAGGATGGATTGAAGTGGTTTTGAAAGTTCTATGTTAAAGCCTTTTATCAGCAGCAGGTTAACAATACGTCCTGACAAGGCAAAAACAACCGACAATGCTATAAACCGGATGGTATTTCGTAAGGCAGGGTTTTTGTTCATTGGGGTATTTGTTTGGTTTTCAGAGATAAAAATAGTATAAAAAATAAAATTTATCATAACGTGTAATTATTTCCTATCTTCATGCGTCTACTGTCATAAAGATTAACCTGTTTGTGAAAATAGAAATCCAAAATCTAAGCAAGGTATATCCTAACGGGAAGCATGCCCTTTCTGACATTAACCTGACTATTGAAAAAGGCATGTTTGGATTGCTGGGGCCCAATGGCGCCGGCAAATCGAGCCTT
>JAFGVG010000136.1 GCA_016938095.1 Bacteroidales bacterium | reverse complement strand
CTGCCCTGATTTCATAACGTAACTTATTTGCAGGGATGAATGGCAGGTAATTACCATTTTCCTGTTTACCAATAACCGATGAATAGGTCGCCTGGATATGCAACCAGGTTAAAGATTTGGGATGAAAATGGAATCCTGCTTCACCACCGTATAGCGTAGCATTTGATTGTGAGAAGCGATAAATGACCAAACCGGTTGAAGTTGTATCAACTGTTGGCGAAATAAAAATGTAATCGTTTATTTGATTGAAGAATCCCGCTAAATCAAATGACAGAAATTCACCGTGATAATGTATACTTAGATCCGTTTCGAAAGAATTTTCGGGTGATAAATTCTCATTCCCAACCTCATATCTGTTCCCGTGCATACCTAATGAAGTTAATTCGGACAAATTGGGAACACGATAGCCTTTTGCAAAATTGGTTCTGAAAACAATTTTTTCAACCGGCTGAAATGTTGCGCCAAGCGATACATTGAGGTTTTTAAAGTCCTTGTTTAGCGGTGTGTGATAGTCGTTTGCGCCCGCTGTTCCCAATGCAAATGTTTCGGTTTTATATAAGTCAAATCTTAAACCGCCCTGTAATTTTAGTGTTTCGAAAAAAGTATATTGTGCCAATCCTAAAAAACCCATATTCATAATATTGGCATCAGGTAAAAATTGAGAGGCACGATTGTTAACGTTTCTGTTATTCTGCGACATTCCTTGTAATCCGACAATATATTCCGATTTCTTATTGGATGGCAGATACAGTTTCGACTCATATGTAATTGTATTCAAATTCATTTCAACAAAGGGAACATCAAGTGTTGTTTGAAGTTTTCTTAATGCCATTTGATAAGAAGCATTAATATCCCATTTGAATTTACCTAAATACAGACTGTTTTGAGAGGAAATCATTTGATGTTCCAAATCCTGAAACCAAATTTCATTTTCCCGTTCCCTCTCTGTTATCAATGGTTCTACAGCAGGCGCAGTCATGCCTAAGTTCTGTTTGAAATAGTCGTAGAAAATTTTGAAAGTTCCAATCTTTCCGGTATATCCTGTATTTGCATTGAAAGTCATTTCGTTAAACCGTGAATTTGGAATATAATCACCACCGCCTTGTAAATAATCGGCATGGGTTTTATGTCCAAAACGAAACCCTCCAAAAAGTTTTTTCGAAGCTCCTTTCAGCCCGATATTATTATTCATTCCAAGTGTATTAGCATGCAGTTGCATTCGGTAGTCTCCCAATATTTTACCGACTGGCGCGGGCTTTTCTTTAATGAAATTAATAACTCCACCTATTGCATCCGAACCATAAAGCAGAGAAGCAGGTCCCTTAATAATTTCAACCCTTTCCACATCGTTGTCATCGATACCGAGTGGATGGTTTTCACTGAATTGATAATTTTCAATACGGACACCATTATTCATTACCAAAACGTCATTCATTGAAAGCCCGCGTATTACGGGCTTTGAAATGCCCTGTCCTTTGGCTATCATGTCAACACCCGGAACATTGGTTAATGATTCCATGAAATTCGGCGTTCCGGATAGCGCAATATCCTTGCTTTTCAATACGTCAATTTTTACAGCATTTTCATGTTGAGAACTCACATAGCCACCTGTAATCACAACTTCCTGTGATTGAATAATCGCCTCGGTCAATAAAACATCTGCTTTGTTTTCAGTTTGAGAAATTTCAATTGTTTTAATTTCAGTATTATACCCAACATATGAAAACTGAATTTTTATTTTTCCGCCTGGAACATTGCTAATCAAATATTCTCCTGCCTGATTGGTTATTGTCCCTTTATTTAAATCAGGTATAGTTACTGATGCACCAATCAGGGGTTCATTATTTTTATCTTTAACGCTGCCTTTTATTTGGTTTTGAGCGCCTGCTTTTATGAACAAAGACAACACAAAGAAAATGAAAACGATTTTCTTCATCTTATTACGATTTTAAAATTTACAAATAAGCTTTTACAGCTTTTTAATTGTCACTATTTTACCTGTAACAGCTAACTACCGGCGGGGCTCTTAAGAAAATAACAGTAGCATAAACAAAAAGACTTCCGGTTTGTATATCCGGAACGTATTTTTTATGAATAACCGGTGTTACAGCAAAATTAAAGTGGACTGCCCCCGGCATATTATTACTGAATAAGCTGAACTCGCAAATCGGACAATGGTGTTTATGGGTATCAGCCAATATCGGAGCAGAGGTCAAAGTATAAAGTCTGGAGAAATCATCTTCATGTCGATGAAACCACTTAACGCCCCTGGGTGTCATAAAAACAACCAGCAAAAGAACCGGCAGGATTTTATACTTGCATACCCTTGTCATTAGCTTCTATTCATTTATACCGGAACACTTGTTGCATAAGCCTTTGATAATAACCTCGCACTGCTCTGCGATGAACCCTTCAGGAACTTTGTATTTACGGGTGCTGACTTCGTTGAGACAAACAACAGTGTTGCAGCGTCTGCAAAAAAAATGAGCATGGTCGGTTTTGCGTTTATTGCCATCGGTGTTATACTTAAGAGCATACCTGATAGTGGTATTATCGGCAACAATGCGGTGCACTATTCCTGACAGAAGCAGTGTTTGAATGCTACGGTAAAAAGTAACCCTGTCGTATATGTCGCCCAGTGCTTTCCGGATATCGCCCTCGGCCAAGGGTGTTCCACTTTGCTGCAAAGCATTAATAATGCCCAACCGGACAGGTGTTTTTTTCAGCTTATGACGATGCAATAATGTAGTTGCGTTCATAAAACAAATCCAACGGTGAACAAATGTAAAAATGTGTTATATGCAACAATGTTGCAAATGAAGCAATAATACTTTAGATTTGCAAACATTAGGAAACTTAAAAGCATATAAATTTTCAACGCATTTCTTATTTTAAATCCATATGGATTATGATGTTATCATTATTGGAGGGGGAATTGTTGGTCTTGCCACCGGTTTAAAACTGAAAGAAAAAAAGCCGGGCGTCAAACTGGCTATACTCGAAAAGGAAGCAGGTGTTGCCATGCACCAGACAGGTAATAACAGTGGTGTTATCCATGCCGGTGTATACTATAAACCGGGTAGTCTGAAAGCCCTGAATTGTTTAAGAGGATACCAAATGTTACTGGATTTCTGTAACAGGGAAGACATTAACTATGAACTCTGCGGTAAACTTATTGTGGTTACCCGCGAAAAAGAAATGGCAGGTCTGGAAGATTTATATCAACGAGCCTTACAAAACGGTTTACAGAAAGTCAGGAAAATACCCAAGGAAGAAATCAAAGCGTTTGAACCCCATGCAACCGGCTTGTCAGCCCTGCATGTCCCTTATACAGGAATAGTAAATTTCAGGGATGTTGCTGAAAAATATGCCGAAATTATTAAAAACAGGTACCAGGGGGATGTCCTGCTTTCACAGGAAGTTATCAATATAAAGTACAACCGTTCCGGTAAAGCGGAAGTTATTACAAAAGACAGGTCCTACACGGCCAAACTTGTTGTAAATACTGCCGGACTGTTTTCAGATAAAATCGCAGCACTTACCCGCAACAATATACAGGCCCGGATCATACCCTTCCGGGGTGAGTACTCGGTGTTAATACCCGAAAAAAGATACCTGGTCAAAGGTCTGATATACCCGGTTCCTGATCTGAATTTTCCGTTTCTGGGTGTTCATTTTACAAAAAAAATCGACGGGAGCATTGAAGCGGGTCCAAATGCAGTTTGGGCATTTAAACGCGAGGGCTATAAATTCTCCGACTTCAGCTTCACCGATGTCAGGGAATCATTGGCATGGAAAGGATTCAGGAAAGTTATGTGGCAGTACTGGAGAATGGGACTTGGAGAATACTGGAGATCATTCAGCAAACCGTCGCTGGTAAAAGCACTTCAACGGCTGGTTCCTGAACTTCAGCTTAATGACATCATACATGGAGGAGCCGGGGTGAGGGCTCAGGCATGCGACAAATATGGGGGGTTAATTGACGATTTTCTGATTGTTGAAGACCATTATATGATCAACGTGTTGAATGCTCCCTCTCCCGCCGCCACAGCATCCTTGTCCATTGGCGATACGCTGGCGGAAAAAATATTGAAGCATCTTTCGTAAAGCTTTTTACTTAGTAATAGTATCGCTTAAAGGCCTGATAAATAATACAATACACGCATATGAGTCTTCCGCCATTTGCGGAACGGCAACGAAGACAGGACCAAAAGCCAATAGCCATTTGCCAACAGCCAATGGCTAATAGCTACTCCTACTTCGCCTTCAGCTGATAGCGCGCAATAATTTCTGCCTTTTCGGCTTCATCCAACGATTTCATGAACTGTTTCCAGCCCGGGCAAAATTTAATATGCCACCGCCAAAAACGGCCCAGCAATGATTTTGGGTTTTTGTCATACCTTGCCCTGAGCGGACAATTTCTGCAGTTTTGTTGTTTTTCCATACCTGTAGTTGAATCGTTTAAATTTTAAAAATAGTAAATTTACTCTCAATTTCTGATTAATGATCAAAACGCCGGGTTACCCGGCCTTTCTATATACAGCGCAATATGCCAATATCAGAGACTTTTCTCTGTCACTATTTCAACCAGTAACCTGTCACAAACTTCTCCTGAAATTGTTACATTTTTGTGCCCTTTATATGAAATATGCATACTCTTGTCGAAAGGTTCCTTAACCAAAACTTTCATCACATCACCCAGGGCTATTCCTTTTTTATTCAGAAATACCAGAAATTCATTCGTGCTGTTCACCAGCGCACAAAGTCGCGCCTGCTGTCCAATTTCCAGATCCGATAGCCTGGGATAACAGTTTTGCATCATCTTCCCGTCTTTGCCTGGGATGGGAGAACCGTGCGGATCCTTATCGGGGTGGTCAAGCATTTCATCCATACGGTCGAATAGTAGGTCTGAACTTACATGCTCCATATCTTCAGCAATATCATGTACCTCTTCCCAGCTAAACCCCATAATTTTTAACAGAAACACCTCGGCTATCCTGTGTTTGCGCAATATATGGGCAGCATGCTTTTCCCCGTCAGCAGTAAGTTTTAATGGCTTATACTTTTCATATTCAACCAGGCCCTCTTCCTGCAAGCGTTTAACCATGCTGTTGACTGTTGGAATGCTAACCGCCATGCGCTTGCCAAGCTCCGACATAGATATATTCCCCTCCTCATCGGAAAGCAGGTACATGTTTTTAAGGTAGTTCTCTTTGGTTTTATGCTGCATGATAAGAATTTTATAACAAATTTATAAAGATTTAATTAAATACTTTGTTAGATATAACTAACATTTTATATTTGCATTATATAATTTTACTTCTTATAATATTATAATGTATGAGCAGGTTGTTAGAAATAAACCCGATACTGTTGGCCCTTGCAGCAACAATTTTCACCTGGGGCGTCACTGCATTAGGCGCTTCGATGGTCTTCTTTTTTAAAAGAATTAATAAGAAAGTGCTCAACCTCATGTTGGGCTTTGCAGCAGGTGTTATGATTGCCGCAAGCTTTTGGTCGCTGCTCAGTCCTGCCATTGCCATGGCTGAGGGAAATGGTGGTATTGCATGGTTACCTGCGCTAACAGGATTTTTATGCGGCGGGGCTTTTCTGCTGGCGCTCGACAAAACCCTCCCGCATTTGCATATGGGATTGGCCCGCAGCAAAGCTGAAGGAATCAAAACATCGTGGCACCGCAGTGTCCTGCTCGTATTAGCCATTACGTTACATAACATACCCGAGGGTCTTGCAGTGGGTGTTGCTTTCGGGGCATTGGCGGGTAACCCCGAAATGGGAGTACTAAGCGGAGCTGTCGCCCTGGCCTTCGGAATCGGACTTCAAAACTTTCCAGAAGGTGCAGCGGTTTCGGTACCGTTAAGACGAGAAGGATTATCGCGGTTAAAAGCATTCATGTACGGACAATTATCGGGAATTGTTGAGCCCCTGGCCGGAGTTGCCGGAGCTTACCTGGTAATGCATATAACTCCCCTGTTACCCTATGCGCTGTCATTTGCCGCCGGAGCTATGATTTATGTGGTAATGGAGGAACTTATCCCTGAATCACAAACCGGTAATGAAACCGACTTATCAACCATCGGCGGTCTGGTGGGCTTTAGTGTGATGATGGTTCTTGATGTGGCATTGGGATAAAATGCATACATGATTAAGGCATTAATAAAATCTTCATACATAAATTATATTGCCTTCATCAACACTTTGCCCTTTTAGTGTTATTTTTACTGCCGAATGAACAACCAGGTGATAAATAAAAAATTAATCGGCTTAAGACGTTTATTGGCATGACGCGCTTATCGGGATTTTCTTCGAGGTATTTAATACACCTTTTTTACCATGCTGCCAACTGGTAACCGATTGAACCCATGCAAACAGCATAACCTGACATATTTCAACTCCAGGTTTATAGGTGATGCAGCAAGATCAATAATGACCTGAACAATAAAAGTCACACCCATGAAAAGACGTACATTTATACAAACCGGTATGCTTTCGGCCATGGCCGGAACCATGTTTCCCTTTGGGGTGAAAGCCGGCAATCCCGCCGGAACATTACGCGGCAAAGCAAAGAACATTATTTTTATGGTAAGCGACGGCATGAGCAACGGCACCCTTACCATGGCCGATCTGTTTCTTCAACGTAAAGCGCAAAAATCAAGCAACTGGATACAGTTATACCGTGAAAACAAAGTCACCAGGGCCCTGATGGATACATCTTCGGCGAACTCACTGGTAACTGACTCCGCTGCAGCCAGCTCGGCATGGGGCGGTGG
>JAFGVG010000135.1 GCA_016938095.1 Bacteroidales bacterium | reverse complement strand
GAACCACTCAGCATGTTCGATTATGCCTGGGTGGGGCTTCCCATGATACTGGTGGGTACACTTTACCTGGTGCTGGTGGGCAACCGGTTGCTTCCCTCGCGACCCGGATTTTCGGGCGATCTTAACGAGGCTACCAGAGAATACGTCATTGAAGCCAAATTACGCTCGCGTTCTCACCTTACCGGGCAAACCCTTTGCGAATCGGGATTGCTTGATATTAAAGGACTGAAGCTGATCGCCATTGTCCGCAATTCGGAACGGATGCTTGAAATACCGGGTGACCTGGTACTCGACCACGACGATACACTGGTATTCAAAGGCGAAACGCAAAATATTGCCGAGCTGATCAACGCTAAGTCGGGTTTAATGTTGCCCGAGGTGGGTATGTTAACGCGTATGCGCCGCGCCAATGTTAACGAGGTTGTGGTTTCGCAGAATTCTGTGCTGATCAATAAATCGGTACGCGACACAAATTTCAGAGGCCGATACGATGCCGCCATTATTGCGGTACACCGCAACGGTGAGCGTATTGAGGGCAAAATAGGCAATGTGGTGCTGAAGGCTGGTGATGTACTGTTATTATTTGCGGGCGAAAACTTCATAAGCAGGTCAAAAGACAGTTTCGACTTTTATTTCATATCACGGGTGACCGAGTACCTGAACCTCGAATGGTATAAGTCGCTCATTCTCATTGGTGGACTGGCGCTGGTTATTGTGCTGGCTGCCCTTGGTGTGATCTCGCTTTTCATGGGTCTGATACTGATGATTCTGGCTTCGATGCTGTTGAAAGTTACCCATCCCAAGGATATTCCAAGCAATATCGACTATAACCTGGCCATGGTGATAGTGCTTTCGCTTGCTTTGGGCACTGCCATGATGAAATCGGGCGCTGCCGATCTGGTTGCTAACTATGTTATTTCCGCATTTTTTCCGTTTGGCAAGGTGGGCGTTCTGATTGGCGTATACTTTATTACCGCCCTGCTGGCAGCATACATAACTACCAAGGCAGCTGTGGCCATTGTTTTTCCGATAGCTTTAAGTGTGGCTCAGCAACTAGGCGTTTCGGGTATGCCATTTGTACTGGCCGTGTCGTATGCGGCGGCATGTACCTTTATTACCCCGCATGGCTATGTTACCAATCTTATGGTTTATGGCCCGGGAGGTTATACTTTCAGGGATTTCATGCGGATTGGACTGCCCTTAACCCTCATTTACATGGCCGTGGCAGTGTTTGTGTTAACACTGGTGTTTTTCTGAAGGGTTTTGCCATAAATACGGTAGCGCTTTTGCACGGTACCTCCAAGCCTTTCATATTCAGCCCGCATTTTCAGGTTATTTTCCAGCACCAGGTGACTGTTGATCAGTTCCATCTGACTGGCATGTGCCGATTCTATTATTTTCATTCCCATTAATGCATCCAGGCCATTGTTCCGGTAATCGTCGCGTATGGCACCCAGCAACATGGTCAGAAGTTTTGTTTTCCTTGATTCCCGCAGGATTTTCAGGAAACCAAACGGGAAAAGCCTACCCCTGGCTTTACGGATGCCATTGGTGAGTTCGGGCATGGCCAGGGCAAAGGCGATTAACTCGTTCCGGTGATTGTAAACCACTTTTACAAAGCGGGGATTGATAAACGACAGGTAACGGTTTGCGAAATAATCAATCTCTTTGTCGGTTAACTTGTTGAAACCGTAAATGGGCGCATAGGTATCGTTAATCAGTTGAAATACTGGTTTGATAACAGGTCGTAACGCCCGCCGGCTATTGAATTCTTTGAGCGTTATGGAATTGTTTTCCAGGGTGCGTTTGCAAACCGATCGGTATATTTCCGGAATTTCCCCGGGAACCGGAAGCATATATTCAACACAGTCGATTTCCTTCTGATAGCCGCATGCACCTACCAGATCGGCCATGTAGGGCAGGTTATAATTGGTGGCAATGATCATGGGCTGGTCGAATCCCTCAATCATAAAACCCTGGGGATCTTTTTCTGAAAAGCCGAAAGGCCCGATAACCTTTTCCATTCCTTTCCGGAAGCACCAGTCTTCAATGGCGCCCAGCAGGGCCGATGCCACCGCGGTATCGTTAAAACACTCCAGCGCAAAGAACCGGCCGTTTTGTTCGTTGTGTATTTGGTTATACTTGTGGCTGATGATGCCCATTATTCGTCCCACAGGCTCCTTGTCCTTATATGCAAGCAACAGGATGGTGTCGCAATCGCTGAAAAACTTATTCTTTTTGGGGGAATAAAAAGCCCGTTCGTCGAAATACAAGGGATGCACCCAACTTTTGTGGGTGGCATGTATTTTTTCGGGCAGGAAAATGAACTTTCGCAGGTCCTTTTTGGACAGGACTTCACGAATGACCAGGGTCATATTTTTTTAAGCAATATACGTAAAATTGATATCGATGATAGCACTTTATCCTTAATTTCCATTGTATACTATTTATGACAAAGTTATTAAAAAAATGAATTTATATTTGTGCCTTTCAACAACACACTCATGCAGGTAATTGAAAATACACTTACATCACAGGTAATTGCAGCGGTTACACATTTATACGGACATTCCTGTACTCGCGAACAGGTGCAGTTACAGAAGACCAGGCGTGAATTTACCGGCGACATTACACTGGTAGTGTTCCCGTTGCTGAAGATATCAGGAAAAGCTCCGGACAAAACCGCGGATGAATTGGGGCAATATCTTCGCGAAAACTGTCGTGAAGTGGTTGATTACAACGTAATAAAAGGTTTTCTGAACCTGGTTGTGGCCGATGACTACTTCCTGAATTTCCTGAATACGGCATATCATAAAGAAAACTATGGCTTTACACCTGTGCCGGAGAAGGCGCAGGCCATAATGGTTGAATACTCATCGCCCAATACCAATAAACCGCTTCACCTGGGACATATCAGGAACAACCTGCTGGGATATTCCGTGAGCCGCATACTGGAAGCAACCGGGAAAAAAGTAATCAAAACCAACCTGGTAAACGACCGGGGCATTCATATCTGTAAATCGATGCTGGCCTGGCAGAAATGGGGAAACGGAGAAACACCTGAAACCTCCGGCAAAAAGGGTGATCACCTGGTGGGTGAGTACTATGTTAAATTCGATCAGGAATATAAAAAGCAGGTAGCCGGGATTAAGCAAACAGGTGTAAGCCAGGAAGAAGCCGAAAAAAAGGCTCCCCTGTTACTGGAGGCTCAGGAGATGCTTCGTCAATGGGAGGCCGAAGACAACAAAGTACGTGCCTTATGGGAGACCATGAACGGCTGGGTTTACGAAGGTTTCGATATAACCTATAAACGGCTTGGTGTTTGTTTCGATAAGATATATTATGAATCGGAAACCTGGATTCCCGGTAAACAGACTGTGCTCAAAGGTCTGGAACAGGGAATTCTGGTTCAGCATAGCGATGGCTCGGTTTGGGCCGACATGCGTGATAAGGGACTCGACGAGAAGGTGCTGCTGCGTTCTGACGGTACCTCGGTTTATATGACCCAGGATATTGGCACGGCACAGGTAAGGCAGCATGAGTACGCACCTGATCGTATGGTTTACGT
This sequence comes from Bacteroidales bacterium, assembly GCA_016938095.1. Lineage (GTDB taxonomy): Bacteria > Bacteroidota > Bacteroidia > Bacteroidales > UBA10428 > UBA5072. The sequence goes on along the minus strand of JAFGVG010000135.1, from coordinate 210 downwards.
GGTGGGCAATGAACAGAATTATCATTTCAAGGTGCTTGCCATTGTGCTCGACATGCTGGGTTTTCCCTGGGCCAAAACGCTTCACCACCTGTCGTATGGTATGGTTGAATTGCCCGAGGGGAAAATGAAATCGCGCGAGGGAACCGTTGTGGATGCCGACGACCTGATGGATGAAATGATCACCACTGCCCGGGAGATGTCGAAGGAACT
>JAFGVG010000015.1 GCA_016938095.1 Bacteroidales bacterium | reverse complement strand
TGCAACGGCGCTGTTGTATATTGCGGTGTTGCTGGCTTTGCTGGCCCTGACAGCTGGCTTTGGATACCTGGCAACGAAACATTTATTACTGCCCATTGAAAAACTTAACCGATATATCGCGTCGCTCACCCGTAATACTTCCGCGGGAGGCCGGATCGATTTCCGTCATACACCCGTTGAAATCAGACCTGTTTACCTCGAATTCCATAATCTATTCAACCAGCTCAAAGCCGGCGAACAACAGCGTGATAATGCGTTAAAGCATGCAAACGACAACCATCAGCGCTACCGCGAGCTCACCGATTTGTTGCCACAGAGCGTATTTGAAACCGATTCATACGGCAATTACACGTATGTCAATAAAGCCTGGTTTAAAGCCTTTGGGTATGTGCAAACCGACCTTGATGATGGGCTTAACCTGATTGAAACATTGATTTCCGGGTCGCAGCACGATGACATCCTGGGAATGCAAAAGATTCAGAATTCCAGTTTCATCGCACGCAGAAAGAACGGAAGTAAATTTCCGGCCTCGGTATATACCGATAACATCATGCGCCATGGACAGGTTGCTGGGAAACGGGGAATCATCATTGACATTACCGACAAGGTGAATTATATCCGGTCGCTGCAGCAGGAAACCAGCCGCGCAAAAACCTCCGACGAGCTGAAGTCGTCGTTCCTGGCCAATATGTCACATGAGATCAGGACGCCCATGAATTCAATCATCGGCTTCTCGAACCTGCTGGCATCGGAGCAGATACCCGACAACCAGAAGAAAGATTTCACGCAATATATCCGTACCAGCAGCGAAATTTTGCTCAACCTGGTGGACGATATCATCGACATTGCCAAAATAGAGGCAGGCGAGCTGAAAATTGTCAAAAAGGACTGTGATTTAAACGCACTGGGCAACGAATTGCTGACTACCTCCGAAGAGACCCGTAAACGCCTGGGGAAAGCCCAGCTAAAACTTCACTTTATACCCGACGACGGATCACGCAATGTTTTGCTTAAAACCGATCCCTTCAGACTCAGGCAGGTGTTGGTCAATCTCATTAACAATGCCTTGAAATTCACCGAAAATGGTTCGGTTAATTTTGGTTACCGGATTAAGGAAGACCGGCTGGTTGAGTTTTTTGTTAAGGATACCGGGCCCGGATTAACACGTGAGGAACTCGACATGATATTCGAAAGGTTCAAGCGTGCCAGGTTCTCCGAAGAGAAGAACATTGCAGGCACAGGGCTTGGACTGGCGATATCGCGGAACCTGGTGAAACTGCTTGGAGGCGAAATGTGGGTGGATTCCGTTGCCGGTGAAGGCACTACCTTCCTTTTCACGCTGCCTTACCTGCGAACTACGGTACTTGCAGCTGAACCCGATCAGCGAAAAAGTGCCGAAAGTAGTTATTACAACTGGCAGGGGAAAACGCTGCTGATTGCCGAAGACGACCATAACAGTTTCAGGTTTTTACGGGAATTGCTTGCCGGCACCCAGGCAACTATCATTCATGCCGCCAACGGAAAACAGGCCGTTGATGCGGTGTCGTCAAACCCGGTCGACCTGGTGCTGATGGATATCCTCCTGCCTGAAATGGACGGACTGGAAGCTACGCGCAATATCAAAATGATCAATCCCCGTTTGCCGGTCATTGCCCAAACCGCTTATGCCATGTCGGGTGACATGGAAAAGATGAAAGCTGCCGGTTGCGACGATTATATCTCGAAACCCCTGGATCTTAAAAAACTGCTGAACATCATTCATCGTTACCTGATACCGGGTAACAACAACCTGACCGATAAAACACCTTCATACCGGCACAATCCTTCCGGGATCATTTCCAATTGAAAACACTTTTGATCATTTCGGATTACTTTTGCAATTGGTAAAATAAAAAGTCCGGTTACTAAGTTTTACTTTTTCAACCCCATGGGAAAATGCTTTCTTTGTCATGAACAGTCAGGTATCGCGTAAAGTATTAAAGGCCGCTGGATTGCTGTTGCTCACCACGCTGGGTCTGATTATTGTTATATCGGTCATGGTATCGGTGTTTTACGAGAAAGCGCTGGTACGCTACATGCAGAAATACCTTGATGAGCATCTGCTCACCGAACTTTCGATGGATGATGTGCAATTCAGACTGCTGAAAGGCTTTCCCAAGGCAACGATTGAAATATCCAATGCGGTGCTGTTATCTGGCGAATCATTTGACAGGAACGATTTTAAGGGTTCCGATGCCGATACTTTGTTGAATGCACGAAGTGTTTTGTTGCAGTTTAACCTGTTGAAACTGCTGCAGGGCCAATACGAACTCCGAAAAATTGAAGTCTCCCGTGCCCGTATTAACCTGCTTTTTGACAGACAGAACCATCATAACCTGCGTATTTGGAAATCTTCGGGTGCTGGAAACACTTATTCGGTAAGCCTGCGGAATATTGTTTTAAGCGAGTCGGATATTCGCGTTCAAGCCTTGCGTGATCGTTTCCTGTTACAGTCTCATTCCGAAAAAACCCAGTTCAGGGGCAGCATTTCAAACGGCATTCTTTCAGGCGACGCCAGAGGCGATTTTCAGCTGCACAGCCTTCAGACAAATGGTAAAACCCTGGCCAGAGAGGCAATGTTGCAACTCGATTTAAAAATGGTATACAGTAACAGCCGGATTCGCATTCCCGAGGCTAAAATGCACTACAACAAGGCTGTATCTAACTTTTCGGGAGAATTCAAGGGTGGTAAGGAACCCTACCTTGAGCTGAATCTCAGTATGCCCAAATTCGGACCCGGAGAGCTGTTATCATTGCTACCCCTGGGAGAAAAATTCAGCACGGGCGATTATACCTTTGGTGGAAACGGCAAGCTCAATCTAACCGTGAAAGGATCGCTCAGGAACCGGAATAACCTGTTGGTCAATTCGCAGTTTGAAATCAGCAATGGCAGCATACGCAAAACAAAGACACACGGAGCGGTCAGTAAAATAGGTCTCAGGGGAAGCATTGCAGGAACCAACCGTTCGAATTTCAGGTTACAGATCGATGAAGCAAGTGCCGATATGGGCAAAGGCAATATGAATGGTCATTTTGAACTTTCCGGTCTCGATCAGCTGCTTTTCAGTGCCGGGGTACAAGGCAAAATTGACCTTACCGAACTGATGCGTTTTATTCCAACCGATACCCTTGAAATGCTTACCGGACTGGTGCAAACGGATTTCACTGCCTCAGGGAGTCTGAAAGATACAACCCTTTCCGCCGCCACGCTATTGAAACTGCTCGAAAAAGGCCAGTTCCGGTTCGAAGACGCTGGGATCCAGGTAAAAAATTTTCCGGTGATTATCAGTCGTGTTTCAGGTAAAGCCAATTGGAGCGAGGTACTGAAACTCGACAGCCTCGCGCTGCGGATTAACGAAACCGATATGCTGGTCAGCGGGGAAGTGCAACAGGTTGTGGATTATCTTATGAAACGCAGATTACTTAAATCATATCTTGAAATATCAACAGATAATCTCAACATTAGCAAATATCTGAATCAACCTGCGAATAAGAATTCCCGGAGCGGGTATCAAAGCCTGTCGGTTTTCCCTGGCAATATGTATTTGAAGGCAAAGCTAAGGGCCGGGAATTTCGAAGCCGGCAAATTCAGTGCAAACGACCTGATGGTTTCGCTTTCAGCCCTGAAAGATTCGGTATTTATTAACCATTATGCCCTGAAGTTCCCCGACGGCAGTATTAGCGGGAATGCATTGATCACTGCCGGCGACGACAATGTATTCTCCATTGCATGTAACGCGCAGCCGCAGCAAATCAATATCCAGCAACTATTTACATCCTTTAACAACTTCAGTCAGCACTTCATCCTCGATAAAAACATGAAGGGGCTCGTAAGCGGTAACATTAGCTTTTTTGCCCAATGGGACTCGCTGCTGCGCTTTATTCCCGGCAACATGAAGGCAAAAGGCGACTTTGAAATAGTAAACGGTGAGCTGGTACAGTTTGAGCCCATGTTAAAGCTTTCAAAATACATAGATGTGGATGAATTGAGGCAGGTAAAGTTCAGAACCCTCAGGAACACCATTTACATCAGCGACCGTAAGGTAACCATTCCCGAAATGGCCATCCAATCGTCGGCATTTAATATCAGTGCATCGGGGCAACATACCTTTGACAATGCCTTTGATTACCGGGTAAATGTGCTGCTTTCGGAGGTGCTGTTTAACAAAGCCCGTAAAAAGAAAAAAGAAATTGATGAATTTATGGTTGAAGAAACAAGTGCGGATCAGACCACAATACCCCTTATCATTGCCGGCACGCCTGATGATTTTGATGTTAAACTCGACCGTAAAAAAGCATTCAGCCTGACACGCGGTAATCTGAAAAATAACGGTGAAAACAGGCAGCCCGTATCGTCTCCTGATCCTGTGAGAATTGAATGGGAGGAGCCCGAGAAAACAAAGGCAACTGAAAAAACCGAAAAAACTGAAAAAGTCTCAGACGATTTTAAGGTTGAATGGGAAGATGAATAGAAGGCATTTATATATTTGTTTTATAATATCTTATATTGAATCAATTTAAGAACAAACAACGCTGGCAGCTGGTGCTGTTCATTTGTGCCGTTGCCATTGGCCTTGCTTCGTTGTTGTATACCAACGCGCTGGTAAAAAAGATGGCCATCCAGGAAAAGCTCAAAGCCGAAATGCTTGCCAATGCCTGGATGCAAATTGTCAATGCCGAGCCCGATGACAGTGACCTTGACTTTTTTGCCGGTGTTATTGAAGATAATCATACCATACCTGTAATGGTTACCGATTCATTGCAGGAGATTGTATTTCACCGGAATCTCAATGCCAAACGAATGGCTAATCCCCGTTATATAAAGCGTATAATGGGCCGGATGAAGGCACATGCCGCACCAATTGTCATTTTGCTGGCACCCGGCGAGCATCAGTATTTGTACTACGACCAATCGGTTTTACTCACCCGGCTTGCCTACTATCCTTACATTCAGCTGGGTATTGTTTTGCTCTTTATACTGGTGGCTTATGTCGCCTTTCGCGCTTCCAGAAAATTCGAAGAAAACCATTTATGGGTGGGCCTTTCAAAAGAGACCGCACACCAGCTGGGTACGCCTATTTCGTCGCTTATGGCCTGGGTTGAAATGATGAAGATCAGGGATACTGACAAGGAAATGTTGACAGAGCTCGAAAAAGACGTCAGCCGACTGGAAAAAATCACCGAACGTTTTTCCAAAATCGGGTCGAAACCTGCCCTGCAGGCTGAACCCATCGTGCATATCATTGAAAGAGCCGTTAATTACATCAAATCGCGTTCCTCTGGTAAGATCCGTTTTGATATCAGCCCTCCGGGTCACGAGGTTATTGTGCCCCTGAATGCAGCGCTTTTTGAGTGGGTCATTGAAAACCTGTGCAAGAATGCCATTGATGCCATGCAGGGCCAGGGCAGCATTGATATCGTGGTTTCGGATAATCACCACCAGGTACAGATAGATATACGCGATACCGGCAAGGGCATTCCGAAAAACATGTTTGCAAATGTTTTTAAGGCCGGTTATACGACCAAGCAAAAGGGTTGGGGATTGGGTTTGTCACTGGTAAAACGAATTGTGGAGGAATATCATGAGGGACGTGTTTTTGTTAACCAGTCGGAATTGAACAAAGGCACCGTATTCAGGATAATACTAAAAAAATGAGCCTTTTTACTTTTGATAAAGCAGAACGTATAGTCCTGAAGCGTGATATCGACAGCCTGTTCGAAACAGGCAGGCCGGTTTCTGCCGGACC
>JAFGVG010000134.1 GCA_016938095.1 Bacteroidales bacterium | reverse complement strand
TATCAAAAGATCAAAAAAACTTTTGCCAATCAGCTCATCCCGGGTATAACCTATTTGCCTTTCGAGCGACAGATTGCAATCCATAATGATGCCATTCTTGTGAATGAGAATACCTTCGAAGGTAAGTTCCGAAAGCATTCTGAAGCGTTCCTCGCTCTGTTTTAATTTTCGTTCTGCTTCAATACGGTCAGTGACATCCATACCTATTGAAAGTATCTGGCGTTCACCCGGCTTATTCCCCGCAAGCTCACTGTTGTACCACTGCATCCATATCCTGCGTCCGTCGCTTGTAATATTTTCGTTGATATTGTATTCGAAACCGTCTGGCTGACGGCTGACATCAGTCAGGAGCCCTGTCAGATCGCGTCCCGAACTTTCAACCTGTGGTACAATGGTTTCTGTCAGCAGCTTTCCGAGTACTTCATGTTTTCTAAAGCCAAAAACCCTTTCTGAGCTCCCGCTGAAATCAGTAATTCTAAGGTTATTGTCGAATTTAACAATAACCACATTAGCGGCCCTTACAATCTGCTCATAATATTGATCGTCCATAGGGTCAACCACCATCATTCAAACATTATAATTAACCAAATCATTAGCAGCGCTATAACGGATTGTACCACCGGCTTACCTGTTGCCGGTACAGGTCAAACTGTTCTCCGAAAAAGGCTCTCAGATCTTTTTCCTCACGGGGAATGATAATGAAATTCACCCCTAAAAGGAACAGTAATGCCATGGCCATTGATGCAATATTCCTGAAGGCAAAACTGAAGCCAAACAACAAAATAAACATTCCCAGGTACATTGGGTTTCGTGTACGGCAATAAATACCTTTCGTTATCAGGACCGGGGGGCAATCTTCGGAGGGTTTTATGCTGTGCTTACCAAAAATATCGTATGACTTGCCCATCACAACAAATCCGCCAAAAGCAACAATAACACCGGCCAAATTAAACGGGAAAGGAATCAGGTTATAAGCAGGCAAGGCAAAGTAAAAAAAAACGATGCCGGTAAACGACAAAAGCATAAAAACTGGCGCTATGAGTAACTTTCGAAGCATTTATTCAGATGAAGAAAAAAATGGCTTCAAACCGGAATCAGAAAAGCCTAATACACATCCGGATTGAATATCCAAATATAATGAATTATAAACGGTCTGCAATAACCATTTAGGTATATGACTTGTACTTTAAAAGCGCAATTTTGATCTGCCGTATAATCATTTCCGGGTTTTTGCCGTAATATTGCCGGACAGTAAATAATACGCAATACATGAAATCAATGGTATTAACCGGAATCCGGAAGCTTAGCATCATCGAAAAGCCTGTTCCGGAGTTACAGCACGACAATGAAGTGCTGATCAGAATGCAATCGGTTGGCATATGCGGATCGGACATACATTATTACACCCACGGTAAAATAGGAAGTCAGGTAGTGCAATACCCTTTTACGGTGGGGCACGAAGGAGCCGGCATTGTCGAAAAGGTTGGCCGTTCCGTTACCCGTGTTAAACCGGGCGACAAAATTGCAGTTGACCCCGCCATGCCATGTTTCCAATGCGCACAATGCCAGGCCGGAAGATTTCATACCTGTCTTAATCTGAAGTTTCTGGGATGTCCCGGACAGGCCGAGGGTTGTTTGTCGGAATTCATTGTCATGCCCGAAATGAGTTGTTTTCCGCTGCCTGCGAATTTGACAACCGATCATGGGGCACTTTCCGAACCGCTGGCGATTGGTGTTTACGCTACGAGGCTGGCCGGTCTCACCAAAAATGCCAAATTAGGCATTCTTGGATCAGGACCCATTGGCATAAGCGTTTTATTGCCTGCACTGGCCGCCGGAGCATCGCGTATTTATGTAACCGACAAAATTGACGCACGGCTTTCGGTTGCAGCAGCCATGGGCGCTCACTGGACCGGGAATCCCAACAGCTCGGACATTGTAAAAAATATTTTATCGGCAGAACCCGGTCAGCTCGATTTTGTTTTCGAATGCTGCGGTCAACAGGAGGCAGTCGACCAGGCTATTCAGTTGTTGAAGCCGGGAGGCCGTCTGATGATGATTGGCATACCTTCTTTTGCAAGGTGGAGTTTTGAAGCTGACCTGTTAAGGCGCAAGGAAATAGACATACAACACGTGCGTCGCCAGAACGAATCGGTAAAGGATACACTGGATATGATCGCCGATGGCCGGCTTAAACCCGACAGGATGCAAACCCATACCCTGCCCTTCAGCAAGGTGAAAGAGGGTTTTGAAATGGTTGCCAATTATGCCGATGGCGTAATGAAAGCCATGATCAGGTTTTAAAGAAGAGGCTGTGTAATAATTCATAAAATAAGCGTAGTCCGGAGACTACGCCTAGCATTCAAAGTTAACATTTAGCACAATGCATTGACTATCTGCACAGCCTCATGCCTAATTATTTCACAGCTTATAAGGCCTGCGGTATTCGTATTGTGTAAGCCGGTGGCTGGCAGCTTCGGTGTCATTGCCAAAGCTGAGTGTTGCCGGATTCCATTTAACCGGACGACCCAGTTCGGTGGCAATATTTCCCAGGCAACACAAAGTATTGGTGCTGCAGCCCACTTCGATGGGTGCAACAGGATCTTTGCGTGATTTTACCGAATCGATGAAGTTCTGCATATGCGGGGCGCTTATTTCAAAACTGCCCCCGCCCTTTGCTGCGCTTTTCTGCATCTGTTCGTACATTTTTCTGCGCTCTTCAGGCGTCATATTTCTGGGACGGTTGCCGGCCAAATCGGCTGGTACCAACGCCGGTTTGGAACAAGCCAGGTAGCCGCGGGCCACTTCAATCCAGCCGTCGGTACCAATAAACTTAATACCCTGTGCACCGGGCATGTCCTCGAGGTAAGGCTGCTCGGTCATCTGAATGCCGTTGAGGTATTTGAAAGTAAGATACGCCTGTCCGTTATATCCCTTTGGAATGATCTCCGAAGGACCTGACCCGTCCATGCCAATGGCAGCCTGGGCAATGTCAAACATATGTGCACCCCAGTCGGCTGTAAAACCATTGCCGGTTTCGCGGTACCACCGCCATGCGCCCCACAGCTTTTCCCGCTCTTCGGGATCAAGCGAAATGGGCGGGCATAAATCGGGATGATAATGAATGCGCGCGTCGTTCAGCGGCCCCATCCATAAATTCCAGTTCAGATTACCAGGGACAGGCATTTCGGGAAGATCTAACGGCTTTGGCGGATCACCAACCTTGGCGTAAATTTTGGTGATATGACCAATGGCGCCCGATTGCACCAGTTCAATGGCCTTCTGGAATTCCTTACTGGAGCGCTGCTGACTGCCAACCTGCACAACCCGCTTCAGATCGCGCGAAACACGTACCATCTTTAATCCTTCGCGGATGGTGAATGCCAATGGTTTCTGAACATAAACGTCCTTCCCCGCCTGACAGGCATGGATAGTCATCAGGGCATGCCAGTGATCGGGACTAGCCACCTCAATGGCATCAATATCGGTCCGCTCCAGCAATTGCTCATATTGTTCGTAAACATCGCAACGCGGGGCTACCCCCTTCGACTGTTGCCATGCTTCAATGCGCTTCTTAAAGCGTATCTGCTTCATGCTGTCGACATCACAGGCTGCAGCCACCTGTACGCCTGCAACACTGGCAAAACCTGCAAAATCGGACAGTGCCTGTTGTCCAAGCCCGATAAAACCCATTACCACACGGTCGCTGGGTGCAATTCTGACACCATCCACCACATAACTGGGCAAAATGGTTAGACCGGTCAATCCCAGGGCCGAAAGCCCGAGAAACTCACGCCGGTTCAATCCTTTACTCGTTTTTTGTTTCATATGTATAATCAGCTGTTTTTGTTTTAATCATCATAAAAGTAGAAATTATTTTCAATTTATGTGTTACTTCTACACAATGATAGGGAAAAATAGACAAACCCCTACGATTTACCCACATAATCCTTATATTTAACCCTGCATTTGAAAAAACACCCATGCTCCTCTCTTCGGGAAAAATCACCCTTCGTTCGTTCAATGATAACGATGCCCAAAGGCTGACTGAACTGGCAAACAACGAGAAAATTGCCATTAACCTGCGCGATGGCTTTCCTTTCCCGTATACCCTTAATGACGCCATTGGTTTTATCAGTAAATTTAAGGCAAGTGATACCTTTTTTGCCATTGAGTGGGAGGGCGTTTATGTAGGTAACATAAGCCTGCTGCCGCTGGATGACGTGCATCGGAAAACTGCAGAAATCGGTTACTTCCTGGGTGAACCCTACTGGGGAAAAGGGATAATGACAACAGCAGTGAAGTGTATAACTGATTTTGGCTTCCAGGTAAAACAATTTGCCCGTATTCACACCGGTGTGTATGAATATAATCCGGCTTCGATGCGGGTATTGGAAAAATGCGGATTTACCTGCGAAGGCATATTCAGAAATAACGTGCTGAAAAATAACCGGTTATGGAACGAACACCGTTATGCCTTGCTGAATCCAACTGCTCTGCAGGGTAACTCTGTGTCCTTATGACTAATGAATTTCCATAAACAAGCCGACCCTATAAATTAACATCATATGAAAAAAAATCTCCACTTTTTGCTGATGGCAATGTTTGTAGTATTCACAATCAATGCTAATTCACAGGGGTTCTTGAAAACCCATGGAACTGCAATTATTGATGAACAGGGCCATGAAGTCATTTTACGGGGTATGGGCCTGGGCGGCTGGATGCTGCAGGAAGGATATATGCTGCAAATCAACAACAAAGGAATGCAGCATCTCATTAAGGCAAGGATTACCGATCTCATTGGCAAGGAAAACTGCGATAAATTCTACGACCTGTGGTTGCAGAATCACATGACCAGGGCCGATGTGGACTCATTGGCCAAATGGGGGTTCAACAGCATAAGACTGCCCATGCACTACAACCTGTTTACCCTGCCCATTGAAGAAGAACCTGTTACGGGACAGCAAACCTGGCTGAAAAAAGGGTTTGAACTCACCGACAGTCTTCTTTCATGGTGCAAAGCAAACGGCCTTTACCTGATCCTCGACCTCCACGCAGCACCCGGAGGTCAGGGTAAAGATGCCAATATTTCCGACTACGACGAGACCAAGCCATCACTCTGGGAAAGTGAGCAAAACAAGCTAAAAACCATTGCCCTTTGGCGAAAACTGGCCGAACGTTATGCAAACGAACCTTTCATTGGCGGATACGACCTGATTAACGAGCCCAACTGGACCTTCGAAGGTAAAAACAAAAACGGACTTGAGGACACGCTCAACCAGCCCATCTGGGAGCTATACCAAAGTATTACCCAGGCCATCCGCGAAGTCGACAAAAAACATATCATCATCATCGAAGGCAACGGCTGGGGAAACAATTACCGGGGATTCGAAGGCCCATGGGATAACAACATGGTGTTAAGCTTTCACAAATACTGGAGTCCGAATATCCAGGCAACGCTTGATGGTATAACCGGCCTGCGCACAAAGTTCAATATGCCGGTCTGGCTGGGCGAAAGCGGGGAAAATTCGAATAAATGGTTTACCGACTGCATTTCACTGGTGGAACAAAACCACATTGGCTGGGCATGGTGGCCCCTGAAGAAAATTAACTCGGTGGTTTGCCCCCTGATGATAGTTGCACCACCTGAATACCGTCAGCTGACAGACCACTGGAATCACAACGCCGAAAAACCCTCTCCTGAACTGGCAACCCGTGTATTGTTTGAAATAGCTGATAACCTCAGGGCTGAGAAATGTCGCTATAATAAAGATGTTATTGATGCCATGTTCCGGCAACGGATGGAAAGCACAACCATACCCTTTGCGCACCACCTTGTTCCCGGGCGTATTTTTGCAACCGACTACGATATGGGCCGGGCCGGTATGGCCTATTCCGATACCGATAACGAGAATACGGGCGAGGAAGGTAAAAGAGCCGGTAACAAAGGTCGCGAATACCGCAACGACGGGGTCGACATAACGGTTTCCGATGACCAAGAGCCTTTTACCAATGGATACTGCCTGACAGACATCGAAGGCGGTGAGTGGTTGCTATACACCGTTGAGGTGGCAAAAGAAGGTATCTATAAGGTTACGGTACGTGTTGCCTCGGCCATAAGCAGCAGTCGTATCGGCATAAGGGTGATGGACAGCAAAGTGGCCATAAAACCGGAGGAAGAAAAAACCAGCTTACAGGCTGTCACCCTTGAACCTACTGAAGGTGTAGCAACATGG
>JAFGVG010000133.1 GCA_016938095.1 Bacteroidales bacterium | reverse complement strand
GCGATGATGTGTTTAGCATTCACCGTGCCGCCGAAAAATTCGTACGAGTCGTCACCGCAGAAAGAAACCTGAACATAGTCGATAACGGTTTTGCTACCTACACCGCCAAGTGTAAGGCCGTTGATTTCCTTATCGGGCTGGAAGGCAATACCCGGGAATTCGATACGTACATATTTGAGAATACCTGATGAATCGGCATCGTTTGTACCACCGTAGGTTGAAGTAGGACCTCCTTCGATGGTAGGATCGGTTTTATTCACCAGCGCTTCACCCAGGATGATGAGGCCGCCCCAGTCGCCATACGATCTGGAACCGGCATCCTGGTTTGATGTGAATACAATAGGATCATCGGCAGTGCCTTCGGCAATGATTTTGGCGCCCTTTTCGACAATGATGGCACCCTTGTTGGCCTTGCTGCCGCGGATAATGGTTCCGGGTTCAATGGTAAGGGTAGCGCCTGATTTTACATATACCCAGCCGTCGAGCAGGTATACCTTGCCGGCGGTAAGGGTGGTATTGGTGGTGATGTCACCGGCGGCAATTACATCGGTGGTTGCCGGGTAGACGGTATTCTGGGGTGTCCAGTTGGCCCAGCCGTCTGTCCAGTCGACCGTTCCGAATGCCCCGATATAGTCGACATCCTCGAAAAAGCTGTGGGTGAGTTTTGTGTGGGTAAAGGAAGCGCCACTCGTCAGCATGGACGAAGGTGCCCAGGTAGTGTTGGTGGTAATGTCACCGGCTGGAATGGTAATGGTTGCTGCCGGATAAACGGTATTCTGGGGTGTCCAGTTGGACCAGCCGGCGGTCCAGTTTTCGGTGCCAAAAGCGCCCACATAATCAACCTGCTCGAAAAAGGCATTGTCGATGGTGGATTGCGCATTCAATAGTCCCGTACTACCTGCCATCAGCAGGGTGAGACTTATCAGAAAGCTGTAAAGTTTTTTCATAATTTAATGAATTGAGTTAGTGATGTTGAATTATGCTTAAGTTACATGCATGTTATAAGCTTACAGAAATACCTACCATGAAGGCGCTACTGGGTTTGTAAACCTGGGTGCGCTGAACACGGTCGGCATAGTCTTCGGATACACCCGGGTAAAGCTGAATACGTTCATTCTGGCGCAATTCCACAGGTTGGTTAAACAGGTCTTTAATACCCAGTTTCAGTGTCACATTTTTACCCAGTTTTTTATTCAGGGTAACGTCAATCAGGTTACGGGGCATTTGCAGGATATGGGGGGTGCGGTTATCACCCACGAACATCAGCCGGGGGCCGATAATGTTATACAGCACGCTGATCATCAGGCCGTTTTCGGGATTGTCGTAAAACAAACCGGTATTGATGATGTAAGGTGACTGCCCCTGCATTTGACGGACAGATTCCCTGGCATCCGCATCGTTGGTGTGCAGTTTGCTTTCGATGAGGGCCAGGTTGAACACAACCACCATATGGCGGAACGACCGCAGGATATTATCAGCGTTTTCGAGCTGCAGGAATGATTTGCGTATGTCGATCTCGAGGCCATAACTTTCGGCCAGGTCGGCATTGTCGAACGTGTAGTTACGGCCTGAACCGGCTTCAACCAGGTGTGCTTCGATGGGATTTTTAAACCTTTTGTAAAAACCACCGATGGTGATCAGGTCCCCGGCTGCCGGAAACCACTCGTAACGCAGGTCTACATTCTGAATATAGGCGTTGGTAAGTGAGGTATCGCCGTAAATGGTGGCCTTTTCCTCGAAGTCGTAATAGGCCTGTAGTGATATTTCCCTGAATTCAGGCCTGTTGATGGTACGGCCGTAGGCAAAACGCACCAGCGATTTCTCGGAAAGGTTATAGGTTAAATTGGCCGAAGGGAAAAAGTCGAGGTAATTGTTGCTGATGCTGAAATCAGCGCCGGTACGGTCCATACTTTTCAGGGTCTGGTTATTGTTCTCGACGCGCACCCCCGTGTGCAGCCTGAATTTGCCAATTGGCATGTTGATGGCTGCATAGCCTGCAAATAATTCGTTGTTGGCGGTATAGGAGTCGGTAGGGTCAGTTGACTCATCAATTTTGATACCGTTGGTATAGTTGATGTTCTTATCCTGAAATACACTGTCGATAGGCATTGCAGCCAAACTCCAGTTAAAGCCGAGCACATTGCTGATGGCATACCCGATGTTTCGGGCTACAAATTCACGTTGTTTATTCTCATACAAAATGCCGGTGGTGAATTCGGGGGTCAGGTTACCGAGCTGGAATTTATGTCCGTAATTCAGCGCGCCTACATAAATATTTTCGTTATTTTTCAGGTGTAGGCGACCAATCATCTTCGGATCGGCATTGAAGTTAAAGGAGAGGGAGTAATCTTCCGAGTCGTCGTTTTTGTTCATTTCAATCCTTCGGATATCGGGCTGTTGCTTGTTGGTATAGCTGTAGCCGGCTGTCCAGTTCAGGTTGCTTTTGGCATCGCGCCAGTTGAAAGTTCCGCCCAGCTGTCCTGAATAGATCATACGTGACTGGAAACTGAGTTCGAGACCTTTTTTGTCGAGCCCGCCATAATTGTCACGGCCGTCACGCAGGATGGTTTGCTTGTCGCTGTACTGGTTAAAGAAGTTACGGAATTCAATTTTCTGGTTGTTTCCGAAGACGAATAGCCAGTTCGATAGACCGTTCAGCTTGGTTTTGGTGGAGTATATATCGTCGTTGAAGTAGTAAGCGGTATCGGGGCTGTCGTTAATATAATCATATGCCTGGTAACCGGCCCTGAAAACTTCGCGGAACTGGTCGCCCACGCTGTAGCCGACCGATGTGGTATTTCCGGCAGATACTTTTCCGAGGAGGAATTTGCGGTTAAGGGTAACGCTGAAAGACTGATCGGGGATGGATTTTTTCTGTTCGGGGCTCCATATTTTGTTAAAGGCCTGGCCCAGTTCGGTTATCCGGGCTTTGTCTGCGTCATCGGGATTGTCGGCCATATCCCTGAATTCCTGCTGGGTTGACGGAAAAGCATCGGGGAGGCTGCGGGTTCCGTCGTCGAAGCCCAGCCAGTCGGTTTTACCTCCACGGTAAGTATAAAAATCCTTAAAAGTGGTATTGTAGCGGTATCCTGTTCCATAGGATATATCGATGCCATTGTTGTCGACTGTATTTTTGGTTTGGATGAGCACCACAGCGCCGGCGAAGTCGGCGGGTATTTCGGGTGCAGGTGTTTTGTAAAGCAGCAGGTTGTCGATAAGTGAGCTGGGAATCATATCAAAAGAAAAAGCCCTGCGGTCCGATTCGGAGCTGGGCGCCTGCACGCCATTCATCAGCACAACATTATAGCGCTCGTCGAGTCCGCGCACATTGATGAACCGGCCATCGCGAACGGTGACGCCGGGAACGCGCGAAATCACTTCAGAGGCGTCTTTGTCCTGCGATTTAGAGATTTGTTGTTTGGAAATTCCGCTCAGTACAACATTGCTGGTTTTGATGCTCGATATCATGGCCATTTCCGTGTCGGTTCGGCGTGTGGCAGTTACCTTAACGGCGTCTACCTCAACCGACGAAGGTTTAAGGGTGATATTCAGTTCGGTTGTACCACCCTTTTTTACTTCAACACGTTCGATGAGCTGTTCGTAAGATACATAGCTGATCACCAAATTGTAGTTGCCCGAAGCAATACCGTTGATCAGGTAATTGCCATCGATATCGGTGATGGTTCCTTTAGTGGTACCCTGTATTAATACAGTGGCACCGATGAGGGTTTCACCGGTTTCGGCATCGGAAATGGTACCTTTAACCGTTCCGGTTTGGGCCTGAACAGTGGAAAAGGCCAATGACCCTATGAGGGCCGCAATCATAAAAATGAGCTGCGCAAAGCGCTTTTTAAAAAGTTTTGTTGTCATACAATATGAATAATGATTAACCGCTGCAAAACTAGGCCGGTAAGCTTACTTCAGGGTGAAGAAAACAACAAGAAAAGGTGAAGATAAGATTACAGCAAGGTTAAGACGCCTTTTGAAACCGCTTCATAATTAGATATATGATAAAAAAGACAGGCTTAACAAAATATTCATACGCCTGCAATGGATATGTAATGGCCACAATATTTATTTGTGGCAAAGCGAATAGTCTATGAAGACACAGAAAAGAGAGATAGGCGTAGCCGTTATTTCTGACGTTCATTTGGGTACTTACGGATCGCAGGCGCGGGAACTGCACACTTACCTGCAGGGTATCAAGCCCGATATACTGATTCTGAACGGGGACATCATTGATTTTTGGCAGTTTTCCAAACGTTACTGGCCAAAGCACCATATGAAAGTGGTTAAGGATATCATCAGCATGGCCAGTAAAGGCACCCGGGTTTACTATATTACCGGGAACCACGATGAAACCCTGCGGAAGTTTGCCGGCATGCACATTGGCAACATTGAAGTGGTTAACAAGCTTGAATTGGTATTGGATGGTAAAAGTACCTGGTTTTTTCACGGTGATGTTTTTGATGTTGTTATGCAGCACTCGCCCTGGCTCGAAAAAATTGGCTCGGCCGGGTACGACTTTCTGATTCACCTGAATGTTTTTATCAGTTATTTCAGCCGGATGCTGGGCAAGGGGAAGGTATCGCTTTCGAAGCGCATAAAAGAGAATGTAAAAACCGCGGTAAAATATATCAGCCGGTTTGAGGTAACGGTTGCAACCATTGCCAGGCAAAAGGGTTATCAGGCTGTGGTATGCGGGCATATTCACCTGCCCGAGATCAAAGAAATAGACCTAGGTAAAACCGGAACCATTACTTACCTGAATTCGGGGGATTGGGTGGAGAACCTGAGCGCCCTGGAGTACAGCCAGGGGGCGTGGAAGTTGTATTTTCATACCGATGCTATTAAGGAGCGGGCATACCAGTGCGATGCGGAAGACTATTCCGAAGCGGTACTGGAAATGGACAATAAGGATGTGTTTAAAATGGTCATGAAAGAATTTCAATTATAGATGAAAATTCTTTATGCAGTGCAGGGAACGGGCAACGGCCATCTGAGCCGGGCAATGGAAGTCATTCCGTTGTTGCAGAAACGTTGTGAAACCGATATTCTGGTGAGCGGGTATCAAACCAATCTCGATTTGCCTTTTGAGGTAAAGTACCGGTTAAATGGGTTGAGTTTTATTTTCGGTAAAAAAGGGGGCATCGACCT
>JAFGVG010000014.1 GCA_016938095.1 Bacteroidales bacterium | reverse complement strand
GTATATCGGGGCAAAGGCTACTTTTGTAAAAATCACTTTTATGATACACATTGACCATCATATTGTTCTTCCATTGATTGAGCAGGCACGTACATCGGTCCGCCGCAGGAAAAACTATAATTTTCACCCGACAGCAGCTGATCCGATGCACCGGATGCTGCATGCCATGGAACCCGACACTTATGTGCAACCCCACAAACACGAGGATCCGGCCAAGCGTGAAGCCTTTCTGGTTTTGAAAGGTCGCGTTGTTGCCATTGTGTATAACCAGCATGGCGATATTACCGATTGGTCCGTGCTCGATCCGGAAACAGGAAATTATGGTATGGAGGTTGCACCCGGCGAATGGCATAGCTTAATATGCCTCGAAAGCGGAACCGTGGTTTACGAAGTAAAAGACGGTCCCTGGGATCCGTCGGACGACAAGTATTTTGCATCGTGGGCGCCAAAAGAAGGCGATGCCGGATGTGACTCGTTTAACAGGAAGGTGCTGGAGATAATTGGGGTGAAGTAGGAAGAAGAGGTGCTGGGTGCTGGGTGCTGTTGACCTGACAGAGTCGATGTGCAAAAAAGTCAAAAATTGTTGTTTACTTTGCGGTTGAAAGATAAAAAACTTCAAAAGCATCAATCAAACACAGACAAATGGCGCTTCAGAAACCTTCAATACCCAAAGGCACACGCGATTTCGGACCGGTTGAAATGTCGAAACGCAACTATATCTTCAACACCATTAAAAAGGTGTTTCAGCACCATGGTTACAGCCAGATCGAAACACCTGCCATGGAAAATCTTGATACCTTATTGGGTAAATACGGCGACGAAGGGGATAAACTGCTTTTCAAAATACTGAATTCAGGCGACTTTTTCGATGGAGTGGACCCCCTTGAACTCCGTCAGTCGGGTTCAAACACCGCCTCACTGAAGATATGCGAAAAAGGACTCCGGTACGACCTTACCGTGCCCTTTGCCCGTTTTGTGGTGCAGCACCAGCACGAGATTGAATTTCCATTTAAAAGATACCAGATTCAGCCCGTATGGAGGGCCGACCGGCCTCAGAAAGGACGCTACCGCGAATTCTACCAGTGCGATGCCGACGTTGTCGGCAGCGATTCACTGCTTAACGAAGCTGACCTGATTTCCATTATCGATGAGGTTTTTCAGCAACTCGACATCCGCGTAAAAATTAAACTCAATAACCGTAAAATACTGGCCGGAATTGCCGGGTACATTGGGCAACCCGATAAAATAACCGCCATAACGGTAGCCATCGACAAACTCGATAAAATTGGCACAGAAGCGGTATTCCAGGAATTACAGTTAAAAGGTGTCAGCGTTCAGGGCATCTACAAACTCGAACCCTTGTTGGCCCTGTCCGGTAATAACACAGACAGGCTCGACAGTCTCCGGAAAATACTGGCAACAGACACAACAGGCATAAAAGGAATTGATGAAGCTACACATCTGCTCGGAATACTCGACACCCTGAAACTTAAATCGGAAGTCGAATTCGACATTTCACTGGCCAGAGGCCTTAATTATTATACCGGTACCATCATTGAGGTGAAAGCCCAGGAGGCCGAAATCGGCAGTATTTGCGGAGGTGGCCGTTATGACGATCTCACTGGTATCTTTGGCCTGAAAAACATATCGGGCGTTGGTATTTCTTTTGGTGCTGACCGGATATTCGACGTGCTGGAACAGCTCAACCGCTTTCCCGCAGGTGCCATGGAATCGTCGCGTGTGCTCTTCGCCAATTTCGGAGAAAAAGAAGCCCTGCACTGTCTTACTTTATTACCTTTATTATATAAGGCAGGTATTGCAGCCGAAATTTACCCCGATGCCGCTAAACTTAAAAAGCAAATGGCATACGCCGATGCCCGGCATATCCATTATATGGTACTGGTGGGCGAAAATGAGATGAACGAGGGAAACCTTACCATTAAAAACATGGTCACCGGTGAGCAATTCAAGGCTTCGCCGGAAGAACTCATTAAACTGGCCGGTTGCTAAAATAATTCATTCACCCTGTTTCGTTCGGGGGCAACCGGGAATTGTCCATCGTTTGCAAAAACAGGCTTACGCAAAATCCATTTTCCCCGGGTGAAATCGGGAAAGTCAACCAATGCCCCGCCCCGCGCCACCGACATCTCACTCAATGCCGAAATGGCACTCCAGGCAGCAGCGTCATAGGCGTCCAGGGGAACAATGGTACGGTTTTTCACGGCATTGAAAAAATCATACAGCATAATGTAATCCATACCGCCATGGCCTCCCCCTTCTGCAGCCTGGCCATGCTCACGCCACAGTTTATGATCATATCTTTTAATCCATTCAGCTGAATCGTCCCACTGATGGGGATTCTTCGACTTTCCCTCCACATAAAGGGTATTACCGTCGTTGTACCACAAACCTCGGGTACCTTCAACCCTGAATCCCAGCGAATAAGGCCGGGGTAGATTGGTATCGTGGGTAACAATAATGGTCTCTCCATTGGCACATTTGACCATGGTGGTTACTATATCGCCCAGGTTAAAGTCTATTTCAGCATAAGGATGATCTTTTCCGCCATTATCGCGGATGAATGCATTCAGTCCCCGCGATTTGGTTGCCATAGCCGACAGGGTCAGAAAGCGGTTTCCCCTGTTTATGTCAAGGTAATTGGCCACCGGTCCGATGCCATGTGTAGGATAAAGATCGCCGTTGCGCCTTATTGAATGCAGTCCGCGCCACTGCGCTTCGGCATAAGCTTCCTTGCCCATTTTCAAAGCATCTCCGGCTTCGTAGCTGTACTTCTCGCCGTTGTTGAATTTCACAGCCCGTAAATCGTGCTCGTAGCCACACCGGCAGTGGATCAGCTCACCAAAAAGTCCGGTTCGCACCATGTTAAGAACCGCCATAACATCGCGCCTGTAGCAGACATTTTCGAGTATCATCAATTGCTGTCCGGTTTCCTCGTGGGCATTCACCAGGTCCCAGCACTCTTCGAGTGTGTTGGCAGCTGACACTTCCACAGCCGTATAAGGCACACCGGCCCTCATGGTGGCCACCGACATGGGAACATGCCATTCCCAGGGTGTGGCAATGATCACGGCATCGAGCTTTTCCTTTGCCAGCATATCTTTAAAAGCCATCTCGCTTCCGGTATAAACAACAGGTTTGTTTCGTCCCCTGTCGTTTATCAGCTTCAGCGCTGCCTGTAGTGATTGTTCGCTTATATCGCAAATTGATGCTACTTCAATTCCGCTGAGGGCCAGGGTATCGTTAAGGTGACTGCGACCACGACTACCCACGCCGATGAAACCGGCCTTTAGAGTGGCCGTCTTCGGATTGTCCGTGTTCCCGGGCACAGGCCCGGGAACGGGATCAATACCCATGGCATTTCCGGCTATTCCGGCACCTACAACACCCATTCCCGAAATAACCGTCTTCTTTAAAAAGTCTCTCCGGCTGTTGTCCATAGGTCAGCGCTATCGAAAACTCCTATAATTCAAGCATCACAACCGAGGATGCGGGCAGCTTTACGGTCAGCTTATCTTTGCTGAGTTTGGCGCCATTGAAAGCAGCCGGTTGTAATGTCATTGGGCTATCAAAGGTATTGTGAGCCGTCAGTTCCTTTGCCGTGAGCATGGTACCTGTAACCTTGCCCGGCTCCATACCTCTCACGTCTAAGGTGAGTTCAATCTCGTTGTGTGGGTCGGCATTGGTAAAGGTCACATGAACCTTTCCTGCCTTATCGCGCGATGCCGATGCAGACACTGCAGGAATGCTCTTGCCGTTCAGCGTGTAATTGGGTGATTCAAATGACAGCGGTAACAGTGCAGCATCGTGATGTACCTTGTACATTTCATAAACATAGTAAGTAGGCGTCAGCAACATCTTTTCGCCCTCGGTGAAAATAATAGCCTGCAATACGTTCACCATCTGGGCAATGTTGGTAATCTTCACACGGTCGGCATGGTTGTTGAAAATATTCAGGTTAATACCGGCAACCAGGGCATCACGCAGGGTGTTCTGCTGGAAGAGGAATCCGGGATTGGTGCCGGGCTCCACATCGTACCATACGCCCCACTCGTCAACCGCAAGGCTTATTCTTTTCCGGGGGTCGTACTGGTCCATAACGGCAGAATGGCGTGTTACCAGTTCATCCATCTCCAGTGTCCGCTGTATGGTGGTAAAGTATTCATCCTCGGTGAATTTG
This sequence comes from Bacteroidales bacterium, assembly GCA_016938095.1. Taxonomy (GTDB): domain Bacteria; phylum Bacteroidota; class Bacteroidia; order Bacteroidales; family UBA10428; genus UBA5072. The sequence goes on along the minus strand of JAFGVG010000014.1, from coordinate 581 downwards.
GTGGCAGAACCTTTATGCGACCAGTTATGGGTAATGGTATAATGGTGCAACGAAATACCGCTCATCAGGTTATGCGGAATATTTTTCATCAGCGTCTGTGTCCAGTGATAATCGTTTGAACTCGGACCTCCGGCGATTTTGTACAACCGGTTGTTGCCATAATTACGGGCATAGGTGGCATAGCGCCTGTACTGGTCGGCATAAAACTCGGCAGTCATGTTTCCGCCACAACCCCAGTTCTCATTACCTACGCCCCAGAATTTAACTTTCCAGGGTTGTTCCCTGCCGTTCTGACGGCGCAGATCGGCCATGGGACTCTTTCCGTCGAAGGTGATGTATTCCACCCATTTCGACATTTCTTCCACCGAACCGCTTCCGACGTTTCCGCATATGTAGGGCTCAGTGCCAATTTGTTCGCACAGGTCAAGAAATTCGTGGGTACCAAAACTGTTGTCTTCCACCACTCCACCCCAATGGGTGTTGATCATTTTGGGACGCTTGTCGCGAGGGCCAATGCCATCCATCCAATGGTATTCGTCGGCAAAACAACCTCCGGGCCAGCGCAAATTGGGAATACTCAG
>JAFGVG010000132.1 GCA_016938095.1 Bacteroidales bacterium | reverse complement strand
TTCCTGGCACCCATGGAAGATGTCACCGATCCGTCATTTCGCTTTATCTGCAAACATTTTGGCGCCGATATGGTTTATACTGAATTCATTCCGTCGGACGGATTAATCCGCGATGCCAAAAAAAGCTTAAAAAAGCTCGAGTTGTCCGATACCGAGCGACCCATAGGTATACAATTATACGGTCACCTAATCAACAGCATGGTGGAAGCGGCAAAGATTGCCGAAGCGGCAAATCCCGACCTGATTGACATCAATTTTGGCTGCCCGGTAAGAAAAATTGCCAACCGTGGCGCCGGGGCGGGTATGTTGTGCAATATCCCCCTGATGGTGGAAATGACAAGCGCCATAGTTAATGCTGTTAAACTGCCTGTTACGGTAAAAACCCGCCTGGGTTGGGACGAAAACAGCAAAAACATTGTGGATATCGCTGAAAGACTACAGGATACAGGTATCAGTGCATTAACCATCCACGGCAGAACACGTGCACAATTGTACAAAGGTAATGCCGACTGGACGCTCATTGGCGAAGTGAAAAACAACCCGCGTATGAAAATTCCCATCATCGGCAACGGTGATATAGTGACCCCCGCATCGGCCCGTGAGGCATTTGACCGCTATGGCGTCGATGGCATCATGATAGGAAGGGCAACCGTAGGCAAGCCCTGGCTTTTCAGGGAAATAAAGCATTACTTGTCAACTGGTGAATTGTTGCCTGACATGACTTTGCAACAGAAGGTTGAACTGGCAAAACTCCAGTTTCAAAAATCACTTGAGGTAAAAGGCATTCCCAGGGGCATTTTCGAAATGCGCCGGCATTTCAGTAATTACTTTAAAGGATTGCCCGATTTCAGGGAAATCCGCATGAAACTGGTGACTTCAATGGACATCGCTGAAATTATGAAAACCCTCGATCTGATTACCGTCAATTATCCAGGTTATTAGCCGGGTTTTTGGCCGGGTAATCGAGCGTGTAATGTAACCCCCTGCTCTCCTTCCGCTGCTGGGCAGCTTTGATAATAAGGTATCCGGCATTGATCAAGTTGCGGAGTTCGCAAAGTTTCTGGTTTAATTTGGAGGTAGCAAACAATTGTTCGGTTTCGTTAAAGATGATCCAAAGCCTTTCCATGGCACGCTTAAGCCTGATGTTTGAACGTACAATGCCGACGTAATAGCTGAATATCTGCTGCACTTCTTTGTAATTCTGGGTAATCAGCACCATTTCCTCGGTGTGGGTAGTTCCTTCGTCATTCCATTCCGGTATGTTTTCCTGAATCTGCAGGTTATGGAAAGACGTTATCGAATGTTTCGCTGCTTTATCGGCATACACCATGGCCTCCAGCAATGAATTACTTGCCAAACGGTTGGCTCCGTGTAAGCCTGTCGACGCGCATTCGCCGGCAGCATACAAACGTTGAATGGAACTGCTTCCGTTTATATCCACTTTTATACCTCCGCATAAAAAATGCGCCGCGGGAACAACCGGTATCATATCCTTCCGCAGGTCGATTCCCAGTGATAAACATTTGTCAAATATGTTGGGAAAGCTCTGCTTCAGATCCTCCCCGTCAAGATGGGTGCAATCCAGAAAAACATATTCATCTCCGCTGATCTTCATTTCATTATCAATGGCACGCGATACAATGTCGCGGGGTGCCAGGGATCCCCTTTTGTCGTAACGGGGCATAAAATCTTCCCCCTTGTGGTTACGTAAAATAGCCCCGTGACCGCGCATGGCTTCAGTTATCAGAAAATTTGGCCGTTCTCCCGGGTTATACAATGCTGTGGGATGAAGCTGTACGAATTCCATGTTTTCGATTATTCCTTTAGCCCTGTATACCATGGCAATACCATCTCCCGTTGAAATAAGCGGGTTGGTGGTAATGTGATAAAGATTGCCAATCCCCCCTGTGGCCATCAAGGTTATCCTGGCCAGAAACTTGTGAATTTTGCTGCTCTTCAGATCCATCACATAAGCCCCGTAACACTCAATATCCGGCGAATAACGCTTTACCAGTTTCCCCTGGTGATGCTGGGTAATAATATCAATGGCAAAGTAATGTTCAAAAACATCAATTTGAGGATGCTGCCGCACTTTTTCACTTACTGCCCGTTGTATTTCAAATCCGGTATTGTCCTTATGATGAAAAATACGGTGCTCCGAATGGCCGCCTTCGCGGGCAAGGTTAAAATCACCCGAAGTTTCGCGATCAAATTCAGCCCCCCATGTAAGCAATTTGCTGATTTGTTCAGGCCCTTCGCTGATAACCATTTCAACTACCTTCCTGTTGCATAAGCCATCGCCGGCTATCAGGGTGTCCTCTATATGCTTGTTAAAATTGTCGAGGTGACCCGAAACCGCTGCAATGCCTCCCTGGGCGTAACTGGTATTGGTATCCCGCAACGCGGTTTTTGTAACTACCGCCACTTTACCATGTTCAGCAACTTCAAGGGCATAAGCCAATCCGGCCAGTCCCGATCCGATCACCAAAAAATCATACTGCAAATTCATGCTCCTTCATGCTTTTTGATACCCAAAAATAATAGTTTTATCCGAGAAATGCTACTGACGACCTGTCCTAAAAGCGCTTGCTTGCAGGTAACGGTCAATCAACAGCTTTCAGGTAGTATTTTACCATATGATATTTTCCATTACATTTGTGCCCTTAACACAAACAGCATCACCATGATTCAGGAAGATCTTTTCAAGAAAATTATTGCCCATAGCAAGGAGTACGGTTTTATTTTTCCATCGAGTGAAATATATGACGGTTTAAGCGCTGTTTACGATTACGGCCAGAACGGTGTGGAGTTGAAAAACAACATTCGCAGGTACTGGTGGGAATCCATGGTGAAACTCAACGAAAATATTGTTGGCATTGACGCTGCCATTTTTATGCACCCGAAAATATGGGAGGCATCGGGGCATGTATCGGCTTTTAATGATCCCCTGATTGATAACAAAGATTCCAAAAAACGTTATCGCGCTGACCAGCTGATCGAAGAACACCTGCAAAAAATTGAGGATAAAATCCGGAAAGAAGTCGATAAGGCGGCACAGAAGTTTGGTCCGTCGTTTGACGAAGCCAAATTCCGCAGCACCAATCCCCGTGTTATAGAAAACCAGCAAAAATTCGATACCATACATCAACGTTTTATAAAAGCATTGGGAAAAGACGACCTGAAAGAATTGTATCAACTCATCCTGGATGCCGAAATTGTATGTCCCATATCGGGAACGCGTAACTGGACTGAAGTGCGGAAATTCAACCTCATGTTCAGCACCCAGATCGGATCGGTGAGCGAAGAAGCCAATACCATTTACCTGCGGCCCGAAACTGCACAGGGAATATTTGTAAATTTCCTGAACGTGCAGAAAACCGGTCGTATGAAAATACCTTTCGGCATTGCCCAAACCGGTAAAGCTTTCCGTAACGAAATAGTGGCCCGCCAGTTTATCCTGCGCATGCGTGAGTTTGAGCAAATGGAAATGCAGTTCTTCATCAAGCCCGGTACCGAAATGCAATGGTACGAGTACTGGAAGGAAAAGCGAATGAAATGGCATAAGGCACTGGGTATGGGCGATCATAAATACCGTTTCCACGATCACGAAAAACTGGCCCATTACGCCAATGCGGCA
>JAFGVG010000131.1 GCA_016938095.1 Bacteroidales bacterium | reverse complement strand
CTTCTGGTCTGCTAAGTCTTCTGGTCTTGCAGTCTTGTAAGTCTTGCAGTCTTGCAGTCAGTATATCTATTTCTTCATTTCTTCATTCCTTCATTCTTTCATTTCTTCATTGTCTTGGATCTTGGATCTACTTGTCCCTTGTCTCTCTACTTAACCAGTTCCCCCTTCGAATAAACACCTTTCTGACTGGTACCGTCGGCCCAGGTATAGGTGCCTTCGCCTTCGAACAGGTTGTCCTTAAAAAATCCGGTGTACTTGTCGCCGTTGGTATAGAAATAAATGCCATAGCCATTCTGCACGCCGTTCTCCCAGGCCCCGATATATTTGGCACCATTGGGCCATACATAGGTTCCCTGTCCCTGGAATTTGTCGTTTACCCACATGCCGTCGTACCAGCTTCCGTCGGATCCCTTCAGCATGCCGCGTCCTTCGCGCAGTCCGTTTACAAAGCTGCCTTCGTAGGTGAAACCGTTTGAATAAGTGTAATTTCCTTTGCCATTTTCGCAATTACCCCAGGTACAGCCGTCTTTTTCCTGTGCCCACAGCACAAGCGGGAAAAACAACATGAGTAACAATCCGGTCCGTTTCATTCTTTTCTTTTATTATATATGGTATTGTTACGTAATACGTTGTTTTCGGTTACAGGCGTTCGGTTGTATTTAAGGTGACCGGATAGGTTTTTCCCTGGTCAGCGTTTCAGTAGTTTCAGCGGCCAGGGCAGTGCGTTTCGTCTGATGGAGGGGTAGGTGCCATTTACGGCTCCGAAACCGGCGTTGAAGTATGCCACGCCCGGCATGTTGGACCCGGTGAAGTCGAGCATGACCGGTTTTCCCGCTTTGGCTCTTATAACACTGTCAATTAACAGATGCATGGCCTGGTTTTGCTTGCCTGTGGTGTTTGATGCACAAACTATAAAAAGGCAACGGTTGCTGTCGTTGACAAACCAGCCGGCAGCCATTAATTCGCCGCTGGTGTTGTAAACCCCTTTTAATTCACCCATACCTTTTTCGATACTAGCCCCGACAATGACCCGCATTAAGGGCAACATGCCGTGGGTGAGATTATGCACTTTTTTTTCGAGGTTATCCCCGACAAAGGCTATGAAATCAGGCAGGTTGGTTATGTTGTCGACATGAAAACCTGCGGCGGAGGCTTTTTGAATGTTTCGCCGGCAATTGCGGTGGAAACCTGCTGCGATACCGGCATATGACCGCGACAGATCGAGGGTGTAATTGTTGCGGTATTGGACTTCCGAACCATCGTGCCGGGGACGATTCAGATAGTTGAGCTGAATATCGGTGTACCTGAACTTTGCGGGTATGGCATTCAGAAAAGCGCTTACGACGGCCGGTGTCAGATGTCCCGTTGAGAAAACACCCAGTTGCTGGGTAAATAAGGGCTGGGCAAGGTAATAGATCCCGGCTTTCTTCCGACAGGTGAGCGGCATGACCACTGTGTAGTCGTCATTCACCAGGGCGTCCCAACCGGGACTGACAATGTCGAGCCACCAGGTAAAGGCGTAGATAAGCCGGTTGTTGCTGTTGCCAATACAATGGTCCCACCGGATAGGGTCAATTTCAGTATGGTTCAGGTACCTTATCAAGGCACGATGGTTAAAGGTTGTGAGGGTGAAAATACGCCGATTTTTGCATTTATCGGTAAAAATCTTTTACTTTTGAAATACGGTTAAACCCGAATTTCTCATGATCACTTTTATAGTTGCCATTGTGGCGTTGATACTGGGATACCTGTTTTATTCCCGTATTATCGAAAGAATTGCCGGTGTTGATACTTCGCGACCGACACCTGTACACAGCCTGAACGACGGAGTTGATTACATGCCACTGCCCTGGTGGCGGCTATTTCTGATACAGTTTCTGAATATAGCGGGGCTTGGACCTATATTCGGTGCGGTGGCGGGTGCTATGTGGGGGCCGGCGGCCCTGCTCTGGATAGTGCTGGGCTCCATTTTTGCCGGTGCCGTGCACGATTTCTTTTCGGGCTTTTTATCGATCCGGCACAATGGTTTGAGCATCACCGAAATTGTTGGTATTTACCTGGGAAAGGGGATGAAATATTTCATCCGCGGATTTACGGTTATACTGATGGTTCTGGTAGGTGCTGTTTTTATTATGGGTCCTGCCAAAATTCTTGCCGTGCTCACCCCCGAGAGCTTAACCATGAATTTTTGGGTGTGGGTGGTATTTGGTTATTATGTGCTGGCCACCATGTTGCCCATTGATAAAATTATCGGCCGGATTTATCCTTTCTTTGGGTTTTGCATCCTGTTTATGGCAGCGGGACTTATTACGGCTTTGCTGGTAAAGGGATATCAAATTCCGGAACTCAATGGAGCCACACTGCATAATTTTCATTCCGAACCGGGCAAATTCCCGTTTTTTCCCATGTTGTTCATTACCATTGCCTGTGGCGCCATTTCAGGGTTCCATTCCACCCAGTCGCCGCTGGTGGCCCGCTGCATTACAAGCGAAAAGTATGGCCGTAGGGTGTTCTATGGGGCCATGATAAGCGAAGGCATTGTGGCACTGATTTGGGCTGTGATTGGTATGAGTTTTTACGGAGGCATACGCGAGCTCAACGATATCATGAACGCACAACAGGGAAATGCAGCCTATGTGGTGCAGGAAATTGCCTATAAATTACTGGGAAAATTCGGCGCTGTACTGGCCTTACTGGGCGTGGTTGCTGCGCCTATCACTTCGGGCGACACGGCTTTCAGGGGCGCAAGGCTTATTGTTGCCGATTTTCTTCATTTAAAACAGGGCCCCATAAAAAACAGGTTCATGATCAGTATTCCACTGTTTGTAGTCGGTTACCTGCTTACGCTGATCGATTTCAGCATTATCTGGCGCTATTTTGCCTGGGCCAACCAAACACTGGGCATGGTTGTGCTTTGGACCATAACAGTTTACCTGGCTCAGCATAACAGGTTTTTCTGGATTACCTTTATTCCGGCATTATTTATGACAGCAGTGACAACAACTTATATTCTTTTTGCACCCGAAGGTTTTGCATTGGCTCCGCGGCTTGCTTATTCGCTGGGTGCAATACTGACAGTGGCATCAGCAGCCTGGTTTTTTGTGTATCAACAGCAGTTGCGGAAGCAATTTACCGGGGGCTGATAAAAGCCAACGCGACATGCAGTGGTAATTTATGGCGCAGGATGAATGACTGACCAGTCGTGTTATTTATAACCGGTGGCAGCTTTAACCAATTGGATGAAAACCTCGCGCCATCCTGTCCAGGGTCCGTATTCCGACAGCGACTCGTTATGCCACAGGCTGGTGAACACCCCGTTTACCCGGCGGACCTTCCTGATAAGTTTGCACAACAGGTCAATGGCTTCGCCGGAATTTAAACCCAGGTATTGCCGTAACGTTACGTCCATCACGGCAAAGGGATGGATGACCAGCGGAGTTTCCGTTTCGTTTTTCAGGTGATAAAACCGGAAGGGCAGGGTAGTGCCGGCCCTGAAACCCGGTTGCGAAGCATAACCCATTGAATAATCGGTTTCGATACCCAATGAAATAAGCCGGTCGTATGTTTCCGGAAACTTAAGGTTCAGAAAATGCTGGCGGCTTATTTTGGGTGCTTTCCCCAAGATCCGGGCGAATTTTTCATATTCTGCCCTGAGCCGGCTGATGCTTTTGTTCGATTTCACCGAAGGATGTATGCCCACTGCGCGTTCGGCATCCATTTGCCTGAGCAGGCTGCGGAATGCCCTGGTGTTCAGGGGATAGTTTATGTCGTATTTGCCGCTGTTACCCGACAGGAAGAAGAAATGGGCTCGGAAATGATGGGTTTCTTCAAGGTTCCTTACGTAATCGTAAATGTCATACGGGTCGGGTATACTGCCAGTGAGAACAGCCAGGCGCAGTCGGACTTCGCGGAAGTGAAAAGCCATTGCATGCCGGGCAAGTGAACCTGCAATCCTAAGCCAGCCGCTGTGCCGGAAAGCCCAGGGAATGTCGACATCGAAGGTGGGTACAAACCGGAAACGCCGTTTGTGTATAGAAAGCCCGGGAAACTTTGCAGCCAGGGCTTTGCCGAAAAGCTGAATCCATTGGTCAATAACCGGTTCGTGCAGAAAGTTGTGCCTGAAAGCGATGCTTTGTCCGGCTTCGAACCGCCCGTACCGGTCGGGTACAAAGGGGAGGTATTCCTCGTATCGCGATAAAAGGTAAAAAGCGGCGGAAAAAAGGTCGAATGGCAGGTCAAAACCTTGTGGCGCCGGAATCAACAGGGAGAGTTCACCCGTCTTCACAACGTCGGGTTCAAATGGCCGGATGCCGGTTTCCGAAAGCAAACCATGTGCCCATATATTGAAAGCGCCATCAATGGCAGTGCTTCCATAGTAAATGCAACAGGTGTTGCTTTCAATGACCGGCTGCCGGAGATTCGATTGCGGCCGTATCTGCAACGATATGCCAAGCGCTTCGGAAATAAAGCGGGTAATGTATAAAAGCCTGCTGCTGGTGGCTTCGCATACAACCAGTATTTCGGTTTGCTTTTCCATACTGCTAAAAGCCCAGTTTAACCACTGTTATTCCCGATCCGCCTCGCTCAACGTGTTCGTCTTTGAACGATTTCACCACATCGGTGCCTCCCAGAAATTCACGGATGAGGCTTTTAAGAATGCCATTTCCCTTGCCGTGCAGAATCCGGAGCTCTGCCACACCCACAACCGTGGCGTCGTCAATGAAACTTCTGACAATTTCCACGGCTTCTTCACCCCGCTTTCCGCGAATGTCTATTTCCGGTTTAAAATTGAGCTTCCGCTGGCTGATACTGAAATCGTATTTCACGGCGCTTCGGGTGGCTTTGTGATTTGCATGTTGACTGGCACTCAGGGTTTGAATGTTTTTGCGTTTCACCAGCGTGATCATGCTTTCGCCATAGGTAACCAGGATATTGTCGCCGTTAACCTCCAATACTTCGGCTTCAGCATCCAGTGAGATGATCTTAACCCTTTGGCCGGGCGAAAGCTCAGCAGGTTCGGGCAGATTTGCAGGTTGCTCCTGCACGGGTTCGCGTTGTATTTTACGGGTGCGTTTCTGCACTTCGGCCAGTTTATGATCAATTTGCCCGTCGCCTGTATGCCCGTTTTCAGGCAGTTTTTCGCGATACGATTCGAACTCCTGCCTGGCTTCGCGAGTTAACGATTTATCGGCCTGGCTTTCCCTGATTACGCGAATGGTTTTTTCGATTTCACGGTTGGCGTTTGAAAGCAGGGCTTCTGCTTCCCTGCGGGCATTTTCGATTATTTCTTTACGCAATTTCTTTGTCTGGCCAAGCTCTTCTTCGTATTGCTGGAGGGTGGCAGTCAGTTTTTTTTCCGATAGGCGTATTTTATCGCGCTTTTCCTCCCAGTAGCGCTTGTCACGTATGATTTCGCGCAGGTGTTTGTCGAAATTAACATGGTCGGCCCCCACTTTTTCCGATGCATCTTTGAGTATGTCTTCGGGAAGTCCAATCTGGCGCGCGATGTCGATGGCAAATGAACTGCCGGGCTTGCCAATTTCGAGCCTGAACAGGGGTTGCATTTTACCCGTGTCGAACATCATGGCGCCGTTGTTGATGCCTGGTGCCGAGGAGGCAAAGTGTTTAAGGTTTGAGTAATGGGTGGTGATTACCCCAAAGGTGCCTTTTTTGTTAAGCGATTCGAGGATTGCTTCTGCCATGGCGCCGCCAATCTGCGGCTCGGTACCGGTTCCGAATTCGTCGATCAGCAACAGGCTTTGGGGTGATGCATGGCGCAGGAATATTTTCATGTTCAGCAAATGCGAACTGTACGTGCTCAGGTCGTTTTCGATCGACTGCTCATCACCGATATCAATGAGAATATCATTGAAAATACCGGCTTCGGAGCTTTCAACCAGGGGTACCAGCAATCCGCATTGCAACATATACTGCACCAGTCCCACGGTTTTGAGACAAACCGATTTGCCGCCGGCATTGGGGCCCGAAATGAGCAGTATCCTGTTTTGGGCGTCGAGATATAGATCGAGAGGAACCACTGCTTTGTTTTCTTTTTTGAGGTGAAGGTAAAGCAGGGGATGAACGGCCTGTTTCCACCTGAAACCGGCCTCGTTGATAAGGGCAGGCAATCCGGCATTGATTTTCAGGGCAAACAAAGCTTTGGCCCTGATGAAGTCGATGGTGCCCAGAAAGTCGTATGTGGAGAGCAAATCATCAAGATAAGGCCTGATGGAATCGGTAAAGGCAATCAGTATTTTGATGATCTCGCGGATTTCGGCGATTTCCAATTCCCTTATTTCGTTGTTTAATTCCACCACTTCGGTGGGTTCAACATAAGCAGTCCGTCCGGTCGCCGATTCGTCGTGCACAATACCGCTGATACGCCGTTTGTTCGAAGCCGGAACCGGTATCACCTGCCGGCCGTTACGGATGGAAATGGCTGTGTCTTTTTCGATATACCCTTCGTCAATGGCTTTTTTGAGCATGGCCTGTAGCTTTTTCCCTGCGCTGGCCTGCTTTACCGAAATGGCTTCGCGAATGTGCCTGAGATCGGTTGAAGCATTGTCCTTAATCTTGCCCTGTTTCGACAATATGGCATCAATGCGCTCGTCAACATAACTGAAATACTTTACAGCGCCGGCCATTTTTTTCAGGCGGGGATATTTTTCTTCGGGTGTGCCCTTGAAAAAGCGGATGATGGCTTTGATGGTATCGAGCGACCTTTTCAGATCGTATACCTCACTGGTTTCGAGGTAGGTGCCTTCGACACGTGCCTTTTTTAAACCGGGTGTGAGATCGTGGTAATTGTCGGTCGGGAAGTTCTCTTCAAACAGGCAGATTTCCTTGAATTCAGCAGTTTGTTCAAGCACTTCCTGTAACGTGTTGAAATGGCTCATGAACCTGATCTCGTCGACCTTTTGTCTGCCGGGGGTGAACAGGCAGTGTTCCCTGATCAGATCTTTAACCTGACTGAAACCGGTCTTTTGTTCGAATGTCTGCGGATATATCAAGGGCTGTTATTGTTTGTACAGCAAAAATAACGGAAAACTATCGTAATAATTTATCTTTGCAAAAATTTTGAACGATTTGAAATATCATATCATAACGCTTGGCTGTCAGATGAATAAGTCGGACAGCGAGCGTGTGCGAACGGTGATTGAGGCGATGGGTTACCAATGGACCGATAAGGAAGAAGAGGCTGGTTTGCTTGGAATTCTTGCCTGCTCGGTGCGGCAGAAATCGATTGACAAGGTATATTCCCGCATTGCACGGTGGAATAAATGGAAAAACAATCGCTCCCTGATTACTTTTGTGTCGGGATGCGTGCTTCCGGCTGACCGCGAAAAGTTTCTGAAATTGTTCGACCTGGTGTTTTCCATGGCCGAATTACCTGAATTTCCCAACATGATAAGGCAATACGGCGTGGTTACCATGCAGCAACAGGCAATGCCCCAATTGTCATTCGCAGCCAAGCCACGTGCAATGGGTTTACAGGTCAACAGCGGTGTGATGTTGCCTCCCGAAAAGATCAAGGATTTCTGGCAACTGAAACCAACCTACCAATCGGGTTACGAAGCCTTTATTCCCATTCAGAACGGGTGCGATAAATTCTGTACATACTGTGCAGTGCCTTATACAAGGGGACGCGAAATATCGCGGCCATCAGGTGAAATACTGGCAGAGTTAAAACTGTTGGTTGATAAGGGCTATAAGGCAATTACGCTGCTGGGGCAAAATGTCAATTCGTACGGGCTCGATAAGCGGGGCGCTGAATGCACATTTGCCGATCTGTTGCGCAGGGTGGGCGATTTTGGTCTTTATTCCGACAAGGAGTTCTGGGTTTACTTTACTTCGCCCCATCCACGAGATATGTCCGACGAGGTGCTGGAGGTTATTGCCCAATACCCCTGCCTGGCCAAGCAAATTCACCTGCCTTTGCAGTCGGGCGACGACGAAGTGCTGAGGCGGATGAACCGCAAGCACACCTTTGAGGATTACCAGCGGATTATACATGCCATTCACAGGCTTTTGCCCACCGCCACTGTTTTTACGGACATTATTGTGGGCTTTACCGGTGAAACCGACGCGGAATTCGAAAACACCCGAAAGGCAATGGAAATCAACCAGTACAACATGGCCTACATTGCACAGTATTCTCCGCGTCCGGGCGCTGCCAGTGCTAAATGGGACGACGATGTACCTGCCCATGTAAAAAAAGAACGGTTGCATCTACTTACCAACGAGCTTACCAAACACACCATTCTATACAACCAGCGATTGGTGGGGCAAACCTTGCGCATACTGGCCACCGGGCACGATCGTAAACCCGGTTATTATTCGGGCATGACCGAAGGCCGCATTGTGGTGCGGTTTCCATTGGATCAAGCTGTTGAACCCGGCACGCAGCTTTGGATGAAGGTGACTTCGGCTGCATCATATTCGGTGGAGGGTGAGGTGGTTACGCAACCTGTTGGTAAAGAGTTATGAAACGGAAAGTTGCTTTTAAAACACTGGGGTGCCGGCTCAACCAGTTTGAGACTGATGCGGTGCTCACCGACTTTTACCATGCGGGTTACGAGGTAGTGGATTTCAATCAGCCGGCCGACGTATATATCATCAATACCTGTACCATCACCAACCAGGGCGATCATAAATCGAAAACGGCCATTAATCAGGCTGTTCATCGCAAAAATGGTTCGCTGGTGATTGTTACCGGTTGCATGGCCGAAAATCAGCGCAGTTATCTGCAAGCCCGGGGCGATATCGATTATGTAATTGACAACAAAAGTAAAGTTAGCATACTCCCCATTGTGGAAGCCCATTATAATGGCGAACTGGTGAATCCCGATCTGTTCCGGAAGGACGTCTTCGGATTTTCGGTAACCGAAAAGAGTTTTCACACACGCAGCATGATCAAGATACAGGACGGATGCGACAATTTCTGCACCTTCTGCATTGTGCCTATGGTACGCGGCAGAGCGGTCAGCCGGCCCCTGATGGAAATCACCGAAAACATCAGGCAGGTACTCGACCTGGGGTATAAGGAAATTGTGCTTACCGGCGTGAATATAAGCCGGTATGATTACCAGGGAACCGGTTTTACCAGCCTGCTTGAAGCCATCCTGGCCATTCCGGGCGATTTCAGGGTACGCATATCATCGGTTGAGCCCGAAGGATTCAACGAATCATTTTTTGACATGTTTGGCGATGGTAAGCTGTGTCCTCATCTTCATCTGTGCCTGCAAAGCGGTTCCGACAGCATACTGAAGCAGATGCACCGGAATTACAGTGTTGCAGATTATCTCAACATAATCGGAAATCTGCGGAAAAGGGATGCGCTCTTTAACTTCACAACCGATATTATGGTGGGGTTTCCGGGCGAAACAGATGAAAATTTCGAAGAAACCTGCAGGGTGATCCGCGATGTGGGCTTCAGTCATATTCATACTTTTAAGTATTCAGTGCGCAACGGAACCAGGGCAGCCCAAATGCCAGGTCATCTTCCTGAAAAGGTAAAAAACGAAAGAAGTCTTTACGTCCGCAACCTTGCTGCCGAAAACAAACTGAAATACCGGCAGCAACTTATTGGTAAACAGCAGATTGTGTTGGTTGAAAAGGTGAGTAAAACGGGCATAGCCAAAGGCTATGGCGAACACTACGTTCCGGTGGAGTTTAGTGCCGCCGGACAAAACACCAACTACTTCAGGAAAGTTACCATTGAAGGTATTTCGGACATGGCATCTGATTATTTTTTAAAGGGAGCATAGGGTAAAAAACAGGTTACCGGTCATACTATGGTTAAACAGTTTAGACCGTTATGCAGCGCTGCATAGTTTTATTTGTCTCCATGCAGCATCCGTTTATGTTTACCGTATTTAAATCCACCAGCCAAACCGGGTTTAGTTGCTTACACTTTTATGCCAAAAGGGATGAAGATTGCTTTCCATTGTTTTTTCCTGCTTTTACTGGTGATTAATGTCTATGGACAGGATAAGAAAACGATTCAGGCCTATACGCTTGATCAACCGCTGAAAATAGATGGTTATCTCGATGAAGCTGCTTATTCACAAGCCCAGCCTGCGAAAGATTTTGTTCAGCTGCAGCCTTACAACGGTCGACCTGCCATGCAGCCATCGGAGGTATATATCATGTACGATCAGACAGCCGTTTATGTAGGCGGCATGTTTTATGATTCACCTGACAGTATTTACAATTACCTTTCCGAAAGAGACAATATTGGCCGCTCGGATTATTTTGGTGTTTACTTCGATCCGTATAATCAGGGTCAACTGGCCTATGGCTTTTTTATAACACCGGCCGGCGTGCAAACCGATATAAAGGCTATAAAAACGGCTTATGATAACGAAGATGATTCATGGGATGCCGTTTGGGAAAGCAAAACCAGGGTAACCGACAAGGGCTGGATTGTGGAAATGAAAAT
>JAFGVG010000130.1 GCA_016938095.1 Bacteroidales bacterium | reverse complement strand
TCAACGGCTTCTTTCCCATCGCTGGGCACAGGTGATACCTTCCACTCATTCACTGCGCCGATAGGGTTGTTGCCAACCAGCACTATGGCAGCATCGGCTTGTTTGGCAGCTTTAACGGCTTCATCCATCCTGTTTTCTTCGGCGTAAAGAACCCTAATTTGCTCGCCACAGGCATTGCGTATACCCTGCAAAGGCGTTACCGTGTAGGGTGGGGTACCGCTGTACCAGTCGAGCAATACTTCGTTGGCCCTTGGACCGATAACGGCAAGGGTTTTTATGTTCTTCAGGTCGAGTGGCAGCAACCCCTTGCTGTTCTTAAGCAGTACAACAGATTTTGCGGTTACATCACGGACAAAATGTTTAACCTCGGGTTTGGTCCACGGGTCAATGGTGTCTTTAACGCCTATGTGACTGTAAGGACTTTTGTCTTCGCCATCGAGCAGGCCAAGTTTGAGGGCTACCCTGTAATTACCCCTGAGAACGGCATCAATGTCGGTTTCATTTACCAAACTTTTTTTCAGCGCCTCTTTTATATGGGGTTTGTAATTATCCAGAAACTGGCCGATACCAGCCTTTACACAGGCTGCTGCAGCCTCGGCCATGGTGGGATAGTGTTTGTGCGCGCTGAACAGAAGGGCCAGCGCCCCCCCGTCGGTACAGATGATACCATTGTTGCCCCATTCCTTAACCGTTACATCTTTCAAAACAGGGTGAATGGTCATGGGAATGCCATTGTAAGCATTGTACGAGGCCATAAAAGCCCTTGATCCGCCCTCGGTGATTCCTTTGTAGAAAGTATATCCATAATATTCCCTGAATAACCGCTCATCAAAATCCGAGGAGGTGGAATCGCGCCCGTCTTCGTTGCTGTTGGCCATAAAATGCTTCATCAGCGAGGCTGTACGCCAGTATTTGGGATCATCTCCCTGTAAACCCTTAACAAACGACACCGTCATTTGTGCATTCAGCCAGGGATCTTCGCCAAAACACTCTTCTGTTCTTCCCCAGCGCGGATCTCTTCCCAGGTCGGCATTAGGTGCACGCAGCACCAATGAACCCCTGAGATACTTTGGGCTTTGAAAGTAATAACGGTTTTCATAAGCCTCCTGCTCTGCTACTTTTCGGATCAGTTCTACATCCCAGGTCTCTCCGAGTCCGTATGCCTGCGGGAAAATGGTGTTAGGCGCCGGATTTCTCGATCCCCAGTTCGAAGGGCCACCATAGGCAAGTCCATGAAGACCTTCAACATGCCCGCAATTTCTGATGCCGAGCCGGGGTATGCCCAGTTGGGTAGAAAGTGCATTGACTTTCTCCTCGAGGGTCATCAGCGATAGCAGGTTGTCGATACGTTCATCATCTGACAGCGCCGGATTTTGAAACGGATACTGGTATTGGGCAGTTATCGATGGAGAATAGAATAACAGTAACAATAATCCTGTCATTCCCCAGCGGATAAATTTCTGCATAATGGTAGTAGTTTTAATTACCAGTAAATATAAAAAATTAAAGCGGCTGTGTAAAAAGAAAGTTGCATTTCAATCCATTAATGTCCCGAAGGGGCTGTGTAAAAAGCAATAAAAAGAGCGTAGTCAGGAGACTACGCTCAGCATTCAGAGTTGACATTCAACTCAATGCGCTATTAAAAAAGCAATGGTGCAAATTCGGACAGGTATATCCGCCAGTTAGCCCATGTATGTCCTCCTGTGCTTTCGCGATAGGTATAATTGAAATTGTGCTTGTCCAGCGTCTCACGTAACTTTACCACACCCTGGAAAACAAAGTCGTCCACACCGCAACCAATCCAGTATAATTTGTAACCGCTGTTTTTGAGGGCTTCAATTTTTACATCTCTTTCCTGTTCAAGTTTAGCAGCATCGGCTTGCTGGGGGCCAAAATTCATTATCCCCATGCTGAAGACGCCAATATAGTCAAATAAGCCTGGATTATCATTGGTGATTGTCTGGGTGTGACCTCCGCCCATTGAAAGACCAGCAATTGCGCGATTTGCTTTATCTGAATATGTTCTGTAATTTTTCTCAATAAAAGGAATGACATCTTTCACCAGGTGTTCTTCGAATTTACCCCTGTATTTCATATAATCGGCCATACCAGTCGGTTGTGACGAAGAATTTAAAGGAATGTCATTTTGCGCACCTGCCTGGTTAGCATTGCCATTGGTCATTACAACAATCATGGGTTTTGCTTTACCCTGTGCAATAAGGTTATCCATTATCTGAACTGTTCGTCCCATGGTAGTCCATGCATCCTCGTCCCCTCCCGCGCCATGAAGCAGGTAGAAGACCGGGTATTTTTCTTCGTTGCTTTCATAACCTGCCGGGGTATAAACATATAATCTTCGTTGAACACCCAGAACTTCCGATTTATACCATTGTTTGATCAGGGTACCATGCGGTATGTTTTCCTGCTGAATATAGAGTTCTGACTCCTTTCCAGGGACGATGAAAAAGCTTTCATAACGTGTTCCGTCACGACGTACCTGAACGTTATTGGGATCAATTGCACGAACACCGTCTATGGAAAATGTGTAGCCATATAATTCAGATTTAAGCGGCCCGACGGTAATGGTCCATAAACCGGTATCGTTTTTAACCATTGGTGCACTGGCTCCCCATCCTGGCATCCATTCTCCACTTATATTCACCACAGTTGCCTCTGGTGCCATCAGTCGGAATGTAACCTTTTGATCCTTTAATACTTCGGGGGATACAATAATGGCAGGCATGCGAAAGGCTGGTCGTGCAGGTGGATTAGAGGGACGTGCTACTTCCTGCGCATACTGGGCAGGAAGTATGTATATTCCTATGATTATCAGTATAATTGTTTTTTTTATAGTTTTCATGTTTTCTAAGTGATTTTAATTATTAAATAGCAGGTAATGCTTTTCTGGCTTCACGATCGGGATCGTTTTTCACTTCGGTGATATCGTCAAATATCATGGTTTCGCCGTTTTCAGTGGAATACTTCGGCCATTGTGGCAAACCATCTCCGTTAGGATCACCTGTTTTCATGAACTGCAGCAGTGCACCTGTCATCTTTGTGGAAAGTTTCCTGGGCCTGGCGCCACCGCCTGTATGGGTTAACATCAGGTCTGTATTGTAAAACCAGAAGCAGATATCAGAACAATGAAAGGCCCGCATCCGTTTATCGAAAAGAGGCGGTTGCCACCAGAACCATGCCAGATAAACCGGTGGTGTCTGTTTCGATTTGGCATCGGCCAGGTAAACGGTGCTTTGCCGATTACTGGATACCAGCGACCATATCTCTACCGGTTTCATATCGGGAAATGCTTTGGCATAGGCATCTACAACCTCACCGGACTTATCACCAAAACCTGCACCGAATCCGGCTCTTTCCCTTACTTTTTCTTTTACTTTGTCCAGGGTTATATTCTCCAGCGCTGCATCTGTTCTGCTGGGCGACATTTCGTTAAGTGTAGAGCAGATAATCATAGGCACATCTACTGCAGAGGGCGCTGCTTCGGGG
>JAFGVG010000129.1 GCA_016938095.1 Bacteroidales bacterium | reverse complement strand
CTCAATTGTTTATGCTAATTCCTCGCTCCGGGCTGATGCCAGAATCCTGGTAAAAAACCATCGTGGACAATCTGGTTTATGGGGATATTCTATTTCCGGTGATTTGCCCATTGTACTTTTGCAAATTGAAGATACTGCCAATATTAATATTGTGCGCCAGTTGGTACAGGCGCATGCATACTGGCGATTAAAGGGTCTGGCAGTCGACCTGGTAATATGGAACGAAGATCGTGCAGGTTACCGTCAGTTGCTCCAGGAACAGATTATTGGGCTAATTGCTGCGGGAATCGAAGCCAATGCTATTGACCGGCCGGGCGGAATATTTGTACGCTCTGCTGACCAGATATCAAATGAGGACCGTATTCTTTTCCAAACGGTTGCCCGCGTTATCATTAGCGATACCCGGGGAGCGCTGGCAGATCAGATTAGCAAGCGTGGTTTTGGGGAACTGTCCATCTCGAATTTTAAACCAACCCATTCCTATAAGCCTGAGCCTCAGTCGGATGTTATATTGCCCCGGCCTGATCTGATGTTCTATAACGGCCTCGGCGGGTTTACACGAGACGGAAGGGAATATGTAATTACCACCTCGAAAAACAACCTGACACCGGCACCATGGGTAAATGTGCTGGCCAACCCGGGTTTCGGAACGTTGATTTCTGAGAATGGACTTGCTTATACCTGGGCCGAAAATGCGCATGAATATCGTCTTACACCATGGAATAACGATCCGGTAACCGATTCAGGCGGAGAGGCCATTTATATCAGGGATGAGGAGACAGGGCACTTCTGGTCACCGACGCCTCTTACCGACAGCGAATCAACACTCTACATTAGCAGGCACGGTTTCGGTTACAGCGTTTTTGAGCACACTGAGGGCGACATTGTTAGCGAACTTTGGGTGTACGTAGCCATTGATGCCCCAATCAAGTTTTCGGTATTGAAAGTGAGGAACAAATCCGGACGATCCGTTAAATTATCAGCTATCAGCTATGTGGAATGGGTGCTGGGCGATTTACGGCATAAATCTGCCATGCATTTGAATACCACTGTTGATTTAATTAACAGTACACTATATGCCGTAAATCCATATAACCAGGAGTTTACCAATAGGGTGGCGTTTCTTCAGACCGATGATCCGGTGAGCTCATTAACCTGTGACCGCACCGAATTTATAGGGCGAAATGGCACCCTGAAAAATCCTGCTGCACTGGGTCGTTCCCGGTTATCCGGAAAGAAAGGAGTGGCTCTTGATCCTTGCGCAGTCATTCAGGTATCCTTTGAAATTGCTGCCGGGCAGGAGCGCGAAATTGTTTTCAGACTTGGTTCAGCAAACGGCAAGGATGAAGCAGCTGACCTCATACGCCGTTTTCGAGGGTCCGGACCGGCACGAACCGCATTGGAAGAAGTATGGCGACACTGGAACCATACACTGGGTGCCGTGCAAATAGATACACCTGACCCGTCCATCAATGTTCTTGCCAATGGTTGGCTTTTATATCAAACCCTGGCATGCAGGGTTTGGGCGCGCACCGGATTTTATCAATCGGGCGGTGCTTTTGGTTTTCGCGATCAGCTGCAGGATGCAATGGCCGTAATTCATGCCAAACCGGGTCTCCTGCGGGAATACCTTCTCCTCTTTGCAAGCCGGCAATTCCGGGAAGGAGATGTTCAGCACTGGTGGCATTCGCCTGTTGGAAGAGGCGTTCGCACGCATTGTTCAGACGATTATCTATGGTTACCATTGGCTACCTGCCGCTATGTAATGGGTACAGGAGATACAGGAATTCTGGATGAATCTGTTTATTTTCTCGAAGGCCGGCCGGTAAATCCCGAAGATGATTCTTATTATGATTTGCCTAACCGTTCAGAAGAAAAAGGCACTTTATACGAGCATTGTAAACGTTCGATACTGCATGCGCTTAGATTTGGTGATCACGGACTGCCATTGATCGGTACCTGCGACTGGAATGACGGGATGAATATGGTTGGGAACCAGGGAAAAGGCGAAAGCGTATGGCTGGGCTTTTTTCTTTTTGAGGTGCTGAATCAATTTATCCAGTTGGCACAGGCAGGAAATGACGCTGAATTTGTTGAGATTTGCCATAATGCAGCTGAAAATATTCAAAAGCATATTGAAAAAAACGCCTGGGATGGAGCGTGGTACCGGCGTGCATATTTCGACAATGGCTTGCCGCTCGGATCGGCAAGCAATGACGAATGCCAGATTGATTCCATATCTCAAAGCTGGGCAGTGCTTTCAGGGGCAGGTAGCATTGAACGCTCCACAATGGCAATGGAATCTGTGAATAACAGACTTGTTCGCCATGAAGATTCATTGGTTCAATTGTTGGACCCTCCTTTTGATAAATCAGATTTGAACCCCGGATATATTAAGGGATACGTGCCTGGTGTCAGGGAAAATGGAGGTCAGTATACGCACGCGGCTATTTGGGTGGCCATGGCATTCGCTAAACTCAGAGACAATGAAAAAGCATGGGAAGTTTTTACCATGATCAACCCGGTTAATCATACCAAATCTCCTGAAGGGGTTGAGAAGTACAAAGTTGAGCCTTATGTAATTGCTGCGGATTTATATGCCCTGTCACCCCACACTGGCCGGGGTGGCTGGAGCTGGTATACAGGATCAGCCGGATGGATGTACCGACTGATTGTTGAATCGCTACTCGGATTAAGACTTGAAGCGGACAAACTCTATGTTGATCCTTGCATTCCTTCGGACTGGACTTCTTACAGTATACATTACAGATACAGACAGACCATTTACCGGATTAAGATAATCCGACTGTTTGAAGGTGAGGTAAAACAAACCATCGTCGTTGACGGATCTGTTTGTAAGGAAAGCTTTATTCGTTTGGTGGATGACCGGCACGAACATCAGGTGGAAGTAACACTAAACCATATGCCAGGTAATTGAGGTTGCTTTTAACATCTGTTTAGACTGATTGATTCACTCAGCGAAACAGTAAATATTTTAATATTTTGTCAGTTTATTTTAGAATTATTAATAATGTCTGATTTTTAATGCTTATCTTTGCCGCATAATTTAATACAACAAAATGAATAATGGAATAGTAAAATTTTTTAATGAGGCAAAAGGATTTGGCTTCATTAAAGACGCAAATTCAGTGAAAGAATACTTTGTGCATTCATCAGGTCTTAAAGACAGTATCAAAGAAAATGATGAAGTGACGTTCGACATCGAACAGGGAAAAAAAGGATTAAATGCTGTAAATGTTAAACTAGCTTAGTTTATATATTATAAGACATTGAAAATTTTAAGCCCCGCATATTTATGCGGGGCTTTTTTGTATAATGTTGGTTAAAATGCATTAAATGCATCATTTTCCCATAACACAATAAATGTAGGGTAGAGCAATAAAATTATAAAAATAACTATGACACCGCACCCTCCACAATGGCAATCTCTTCAGGCGTCAGATCGTACAACTGGTATACGAGCTGGTCGATTTGGGATTCGAGAAAGGAAACATCGTAAGGTGCCTTTATTTCATAAAGTTAATCGTCATGGCAGCAACACGACAGGCTGTTGCTTTTCGTCTTTTCAAAAGCTTCTTTGCCTTCGGAGTATGCAAACCAGGCTATGCCAGTGTTTCATCTTCAATGCCATAGAATACCGAAACCAATCCTTCGGCCAGGTTGTACACTATAGTTGCAATGGCCAGGAAAAATGCCGTGCGCAGCAGGTATTCACTTAGTTTTCCAGTTTTTTTATTCACATTCCGAAATTTGTGGCTATGAGTTAAATATTATCATGTGAAAGATATTGGTAGTTTTCTATAAACATAAACGGTTGCATCTTGCTTAATTATTGATCTAAGTACATGATAAAAAAATCATAACGCACAGAATGATAGTAAAATGCACGTTTTATTGTACGATGTTGATTTTTAAAATGTTTGTCTTTCCAAGTTCGTTAAGCGGTAAACTGCCAACATGAATCACACAGTCGCCTTCAGTCAGTAGATTTTTTTCTTTAAGAATTCTTATTGATTCTACAATTGCATCTTCGAGTTGTTCATAAGTATGTAAGTACAATACCCGTACACCCCATGCAACAGCCAAATACTGCAATACTTTCATATTGCTGGTAAAAGCAAAAATATCGGTTTTAGGCCTGTGACTTGAAATATGGAAAGCTGTATACCCTGAATGTGTAAATGTAATGATGGCTTTTGCGTTAACTTCTTTTGCCAATATCGATGCATGGTGACAAATTGAGTCTGCCAGGAAAGCAGAAGTTCCTTCAATCGGAGAATTATTTTTGTTGAAAGGATTGCCATACGCTTCCGTATAAAAAATGATTTTTTGCATATTCAAAATTGTCTCTACAGGAAATTTGCCAATAGAAGTCTCACCGCTAAGCATGAGTGCGTCCGCGCCATCGAGCACAGCGTTTGTCACATCAGTGGCTTCGGCTCGTGTTGGGGTGAAATTCGTAATCATACTTTCCATCATTTGCGTTGCAACAATTACGGGCTTTGCCTGTCTGTTGCATTTTTCAATAATTTGTTTTTGTATTAAAGGAACTTCATTAAAAGGCATTTCCACTCCCAGGTCGCCGCGTGCAACCATTATTCCATCGGCCTGTTCAATGATCTGGTCAATTTCTTCAAGGGCGTCAGGTTTTTCAATTTTAGCAATTACGCCTGCATAGCTGTTATTTTTCTTTATTAATTCCTTTAATTCGAGTACATCCGCAGCTTTCCTGACAAACGACAACGCAATCCAGTCAACATCATAATTGAGAGCAAAAATGGCATTTGAAATATCTTCATCTGTGAGGCAGGGGAGCGAAACCCATGTATGGGGCAGGTTAACTCCTTTATGAGATGAAAGAGGACCTCCGAAAATAACCTTCGCTTTAACAGTATCTTTCTTATTGGTTTCAGTGACTTCGAGCTTGATTTTCCCATCATCAATAAGGATTGTTTCACCGGCATTGACATCTTGCGGAAACTCAAGATAACTCATATATATCCGGTTTATATTCCCGATACACTTTTCAGTAACAAACGTTACAACATCACCGGAAACCAATTCGAGAAGATTGTTTTCTATCTCACCAATCCTTAATTTCGGTCCCTGCAAATCAGCGAGAATAGCCACATGAGTATCCAATTCAATATTCAATTCCTTAATAAGATTTACCAGTTTTAAATATTCCTCCTTTTTTGAATGCGAAAAATTAATTCTAAAAACATCCACGCCTTCATAAATCATTCTTCTTAGTATATCTTTTGAAGAAGAAGCAGGACCTAAGGTGGCAACTATCTTGGTTTTGGAAAAAGACTGTTTCATTCGGGAATATTTTGATTTAATTAATGAATTGTGATGAACAGTATGCGGCTAATTTTTCATCGACACAGGCTGTCCGGTGGTTTCCAGAATATTCCACCACAATTCTCCATATACGTCTATTTTCTTTCGTGTGGAGACGGCAATTGGAATAGGAAGAAGTGTAAACCAGTTGTTCCAGTGTCCTATCACAAAATCGGTTTTGCCAGCCATTGCGGCATGAACAGCATTCTGAGCAAGAAGTCCGCAAAACTTGCTGTCATTGGCATTAGCAGGAGCGCTACGAATAATATAGCTTGGGTCGATATACTTGATTGTGACCGGAAAATTCCCGGATCTGAATTCCTTGAATATTTTTTCTTTCAAATACAGGCCAATATCTTTATTTTTTATGTTTCCTGAGGCATCCCTTTCTATGGTATCGCCTTTGAAAAAATGCTGCCCGGCTCCTTCGGCCACCACTATAAGTGCGTGATGACGATTTTCGATACGGCTGCGCAATACCTGTAAAAAGCCTTTGTCACCATATAAATCGAATGTTATTTCGGGAATCAGCACAAAATTCACCTCCTGAATGGAAAGAGCGGCATAAGCGGCAATAAATCCCGAATCACGACCCATCAATTTCACTATTGCTATTCCGTTGTAAGCGCCAATTGCTTCGTTATGCGCACTTCGGATGATGTCTTTGGCAATGGTAAATGCCGTTTCGAATCCAAACGATTGATCAATTAGATTAATATCATTGTCAATGGTCTTGGGAATTCCGGCAACCGAAATGTTCAGTTTACGCCGTGATATCTCTTCATAAATGGCATGTGCCCCACGCAAAGTTCCATCTCCACCTATACAAAACAATATATCCACATTTAGTGTCTGGAGTTTGTCAACTATCTGGCCTGTATCCTGCTCTCCACGTGACGATCCCAGAATTGATCCTCCGAAAAGGTGAATTCTTTCAACATACTGGGGCGTAAGATCGATCACCGGATGATTGTTGCTGGCAATAAAGCCGGCATACCCGTATTGTATCCCAATAATCTGGTTAACATTATACCGATAATGAAGTTCGTTTACAAGACTGCGAATCACGCTGTTTAAACCGGGACATAATCCGCCGCAGGTTACAATAGCAACTTTGGTTTTGGCCGGATAAAAATACAGTTGCTTGTGCGGTCCGGCCTTTTCAAAGGAAATGGGAGTTTCGCCGGTTTCCCGGCAATAATTAAAATGCTCCAGGGATGCATCGAATAGAACCCTGTCCTCCTTTTCAATAAATCCAAACGACAAGCCATCCGGATGCAATGATGGTTTTAACGGGGATTTTATGGTTCTATCGCCAAGAATTTTCACTCTAAAATCTTCGTGAGTCATGGAATCATTACATTTGTCCATTTTTATAAGCAATTATTCCTGTATAATCTGTCATATCCGTCCAAAATAGATTCTAAAAAATAAGGGGATTGGAAATTACACCTATTGAGGTAAACTTATTGTGGTTAAACAAAAACCAACACCCATGGTAAATTTATCTCTTTTCTCCCAGATAACAAGCTTAATTTCCAGAACCTTGTTTGCAGATATCCATGCACTCGCCATTTGCTAGCAATTCATTATCGCCTGTAAGCATGAAAACTTTCACCCCCAGCTTTTGTAATTCCTGAATGGCTTTGGCAGATGTGTCCTTAATTTTGTCAGTAACACTTACAATACCTTCCACACGTTTTTCCAATAGTAATGCTTTCATCCACTACTGCATTACCTTCAGTTATAATGCCATATTGGTTTTGCTGTGTGCCTTTAGTTCTATAACCTGTCCTAATAACACAAGGGTTAATATTACAGCGGCAGCTTCGAAATATAAATGAACGTTTCCCAGCATGTCTTTATACTGAGTCGGAAAAATCCCAGGAAACAAAAGAGCAAATAAACTGAATAAATAAGCAGCCCCGCAGCCAGCAAATAAAACGAAGTGCCCGTTATTTTGAGGGCCTGTTTTTCTAACCGGTCTCTTGATTTTATATCGTTAACACCAGCTTTTCTCATGCGAATGAGCATATGAAGAATTCCGGCTCCGGATAGTACCTCAACAAAACTGTCTACTCAAAAACCCAGCAATGCCAGCGTTTCATCTTCAATGCCATAGAATACCGAAACCAATCCTTCGGCCAGGTTGTACACTATGGTTGCAATGGCCAGGTATAATGCCGTGCGCAGTAGCTTTACAACGGTCAGTTCAGCATTTGTATTCATGGGTTGAAATTTTCTTATTGGTTAAGCATTTATACGAATAGTTAACTTGACAGCCATAGTCTCCATAATACATATATTTCGTTACTTTATAAACACCCTGCTAATGTTCCAATCAGTGTTTATGCCCAATCATTTCAGAATCATTCCGCTTACGCTCATATTTACAACATTCCGGCAACCGGTCATATACCTCGTCTGTTGCTTTGTAAATGGGGGTGTCATGACCTACCCCGGCAATAACCTGTTGGATTTCATCAACCGATGTTTTGGAGGCATTAAAAGACACTTTCAGTATCCCGGTCTCCTGATTCCAATCTGCAACCGAAACGCCCCTGACCGATTTGGCGGCCTGCTCAATGCGTTCTTCGCACATTCCGCATAGGCCACTGACTTCAAATTGTGTTGCGGTTAGCTCACCGGTTTCCAAACCCATCATACTGGGCTTGCCTGAGAGTTGCGCGGCAGCATCAACACTGAAGGTGCCTTGTGTTACTATTTCCTCACCATCGGACAGTCCGCTGATCACCACGTAACTGTTGCCCAGCATGGGACCAAGTTCAATTTCGCGCATTTTGAAAACAGGTTCATGGCTATCAGGTTGCTTTACATATACAACAGCGCGCCTGCCTGTCCAAAGCACAGCCGAACGCGGAATAACCAGTTTGTTATGGTATTCTGCAAGGTCGGCATTAACAATGCCGGTGGCAAACATTTCGGGTTTCAACTTACCCGATGCATTGGCTGTTTCCACCCTTACTTTTGCCACCCGGGTCACCGGGTCAATCACTGCATCGATAAATGTAATTTTTCCTTTAAAGCGGAAACCCGGAAGCCCCTGCAGGATAAATGTCAGGTTGTCTCCGGCTTCCAGAAAGGGCAGATCACTTTCGTAAGCGTCAAACATGAGCCATACCTTCGAAAGATCTGCCACATCAAATAAAACGGTCCCGGCCTGCACATAATCACCCGGGTTAATCCTCCGGTTTAAAACAATGCCTGTTGTATTGGACAGTATGTCAAATTCCTGCTTCACCTGGCCCGAATTTTCAATGGCTGCAATTTGCTGATCGGTTAATTTCCAGAATCGCAGCTTTTCTTTTGCAGCTTCGTAAATTTCAGGCTGAAGGTCTTTTATTTTTATGGTTTCCAACAACTCCTGCTGCGCGGTAATCAATTCAGAAGAGTAGATAACCCCCAACTTTTGACCCTTGCTGACACTTTCACCGGTGAAGTTTACATTGAGTTTCTCAATGCGTCCGGAAATGTGGACAACCTGACTTTGCAGCAATCGTTCATCGGCCTGCACCTTGCCGTAGAGCCGGACTTCTTTAACCGGTTTTTGAGTTGATACCACAGTGGTAGCAACGTTTGCCAGTGCGACAGCATCCCTGGTAAAGTGAATGGCATCGGCATCCACTGATGCATTTCCCTGGTCAAGAAGAATTAAATCCATGGCGCAAATGGGGCATTTCCCCGGCTTGTCCATACGGATGTGTGGGTGCATGGCACATGTCCATACCTCTTCTG
>JAFGVG010000128.1 GCA_016938095.1 Bacteroidales bacterium | reverse complement strand
CCATTTGCCGGGGCGGTGGACAAAATCATTGCCGTGGCCTCGGGAACTTCGCTTTTCAAGGCATCATTCAGCCAATACCTGAATTGCACGATCGGACTGACGTCAAGATTATCGATATCGAGACGTGATTGCCTGTATTCTTCCCGGATGTCCTGTAAAGAATTCATCTGAATCATTTGTTGCTGTTATACTAAAACAGTTCAAATGACAGTTGGTTCAAGTTTTTTATACCGAGCATTTTTAATGCTGGCGTTCAGCTCAAAACCTGCCAAAAGGGCCATGGCGTTGAAGTTCATCCAGAGCATAACGGCAATTAAGGTTCCTATGGAACCATAAATCTGATTGAAAGGAGCAAAATGATTGACAAAATAGGAAAAGGCAATGGAGGTGATGATTGACAACAAGGTTGCGAATATCGACCCTGGCGAAAATAGCCTCCATTTGGTTTTACGGGCAGGTGCCAGGAAGAACAGGAATGAAATAGCCAGGTATGTCAACGCCAGCACGATGATCCATTTTCCAAAAAGCAACAACTTATAGGTGGCTGCAACCCTTATGGTGCCCACAGCATAAAGTTGCCTGACACCTGATTCGCTCAGGAAAAGTAAAAATGAGCTCAATATGCCCAGGATGAAAAATATAATGAAAAGGCCTACAGAAACAATCCTTCTTTCAATCCACGACCTTGCACCGACTGTGTGATAGGTGGCATTGAAGGCTTCAATAATCCCATTCAGCCCTTTTTGGACGAAAAAGAGTGTCAGCAGGAAACCGAAGATCTGCACTCCATGATGTGGTTGGCTGACAACTTCCTGAAGCAATAACTCCAGCATCCGGTAAGAGTTTTCGGGTATTATGTTTATCATTACATCCATAATGCCAGCCTGAAATTTTGGGAAGGGCAGGTAAGGTATTAAACCCAGTATGAAAATAAATGCAGGTCCTAAGGCCAGCATAAAATGAAAAGCAATGGAAGTAGCCCTGATATTTAGTGAGCCTTTTGACAATCCCTGCATGTACATTTTGCTAACCTCGTAAAGAGATAAACCCTTTGATCCGGGAAATGGGATCTGGCGGCAGCGTTTGCCCAACCGGTGGATGGCACTGTTAAAGTATTTATAAGTGGTTTGTCGGGTCTCCAAATCCATCAGTTTGATAGTTTATTGCCTTCAGGCTCAGATCGAGGCTTTTTATATGGTGGGTAAGTGCGCCAACTGATATATAATCAACACCACATTCGGCATAATCCCTGATGTTTTCGTAAGTGATTCCGCCCGACGATTCGGTTTCATAGCTGTCCCCTATCATGGTTACAGCTACGCGGGTATCAGACAAATTGAAATTATCGAGCAGGATGCGGTGGATGCCTCCAACCTTGAGAATGATACCGACATCTTTCAGGTTACGGGCTTCAATTTCTATGTTCAACTTTTTTCCTGTTCGGGCAAGGTATTCGTGTGTACGGTTAATGGCATTGGGTATGCTGCCTGCAAAGTCGATGTGGTTGTCTTTGATCAGAATCATGTCGAACAAGCCAAAGCGATGATTTATGCCGCCTCCCAACCGGACAGCTTCTTTTTCGAGCATTCGCATGCCGGGTGTTGTTTTACGGGTATCCAGAATCCGTGTTTTCAACCCCTTCAGACGGTCGGTGTATTTTCGTGTAGTAGTGGCAATGCCGCTCATACGTTGCATTATGTTCAGAACCAGTCTTTCGGCCTGAAGCAGCGATCTTACAGTTCCTGAGGCAATGAAAGCTATATCGGACGGATAAATAAAATCGCCGTCACTTTTAAGGAACCGGATGTTGATTGCAGGATCGATTTTTTGGCATATTGCCTGCGCTACGGAACAGCCAGCCAACACGCCAGTGTCCTTTACCAAAAGTTGTGCTTCACCAGTGGCATCCCCCGGTATACAGGCAAGCGAAGTATGATCACCATCGCCTAAATCCTCGTGTATGGCAAATTCAATGAAGGTGTTGAGGTAGTTATTCTCCATTTGCCGCTTCAAATCGGAGTTGATGAATAAAAGGACGACCGTCTTTTTGCTTGACAAGCATGGTAACCCTGAAGGTGCCGTTGGAGGTGAACAGGTCTCCAATGGCATATTGCGAACCTTCTTTACCTCCCTTGTGTAAAATTACAAAATTAGATGGCACGTGTTTTGCAAAGAAATCTTTGATGATGAGTTCAGCCTGCTGCTTGCTGTATATGTCCTCTTTTCCGGGAATGGCCAGTTCGATGCTGGTGTTGAAGTAGGAGGATAATACGGCAGTATTCCCCGATTTCAAAGCATCCAATATGGTCTGCGGTATATCATTAGGCGCAGAGGCAATTGTAAACAAAGCCATTGGAAGTGCCAGGAGTAAAAGCGTCAGGGATATTTTGTGCTGGATGATCTTCAGCTTTGTGTTTATCATGTTCGTTTTAAAATATAAAGTATTTTTGAGTGACGATAAAAGCTTTTGCATGACAAATTTAAAAATTTAATTCAATTATAAAATGCAGCAAATACCGGGCCAATGCCTTGTCCATTTCGCAGTTATATTTACGGATATCCTGGATAGTCACAGGGAAAAAGGGGTTAAAATACACGATGCAATGTTTGTAAGTCCTGAAAAGTTATCCTATATTGTTGAAAATAACCGGTTTGATTAATTTAAGAAACCTGATGAAAATCAGTATGTTTTATATTGGCGCCACGCAGGAACAATGGCTAAAGGAGGGGATTGCCTTATTTGAGAAAAGGATCCGGCATTATCTGCCCTTTGAAATGATACTGGTCGGCATGCCGCGTAGCAGCAAAAATCTTCCGCCTCAACTTCAAAAGGAACACGAAGGGAAAGCCATTCTTCAGGCCCTTGAGAAGGCGGATCACGCTGTTTTACTTGATGTGACAGGGAAAAAATTCTCATCTGAAGCCTTTTCGGGATATATCCAACAGGTAATGAACAAGGGTACCCGCAACCTGGCGTTCGTTATAGGAGGACCCTTTGGCTTTTCAGACGAAGTATATCATACCGTGAGCGACCGTTTGTCACTTTCAGAAATGACGTATTCTCACCAGCTGGTGAGACTGGTTTTTCTTGAACAGTTATACCGGGCTTTTACAATAATCAAAGGAGAACCTTATCATCATTCCGGATAGCCGGTTGGCCCTATGAATACTTACAGATATATTGTTTTACTTGCCATTCTTATTGCCGTTGCCATAGTTTCCGATGTGGTGCTTGACAACTGGCATTATAAG
This sequence comes from Bacteroidales bacterium, assembly GCA_016938095.1. Taxonomy (GTDB): domain Bacteria; phylum Bacteroidota; class Bacteroidia; order Bacteroidales; family UBA10428; genus UBA5072. The sequence goes on along the minus strand of JAFGVG010000128.1, from coordinate 7,120 downwards.
GAAGGCGATCACCGCAGGCTTCAGCAAAAATTAAACGCCAAATTCCGGCTAACCGATCGCTATTACGATAAACTCAGCCAATCGGGCTGGGATCATGATTTGCAGATCCCTATGGAAGAAGGAATCATTTTTGTCGCTTACCGGAATGATTCACTCTGCTATTGGTCCGACAATAATATTTCTTTCGATATTTTCAGTAAAAACAATTTAGGAGTTAGCCGTTTTGGGTTTATATCCAACGGATGGTATGCAGTAAAATCTTATACACGCGATTCGGTCAGCGCCTATGGACTGATCTTGATCAAGTCGAATTATCCTTACGAAAACAGTTTCCTGTTGAACGGATTTCATCCCGATTTGAAATTGCCGGTTTCGACCGAACTATTTTCGCAGCCGCAGCCTGGCTCCTATTCCATTCTCGATTGGGAAGGTATTTATCTTTTTTCCATTAAATTCAGGGTTGACGAAATGCGTTATGCCCAACTGGAAAAGTACCTGCTTCCCTCCTTTGTTTTGATTATCCTGATAGGACTTTTACTTTTTGTCAGGCATTTGATAGCCCGTATCGGCAGTCGCAGGCTCAAAAATACGCTGGTATTGATGCTCCCTGTTATACTGGTATTCTTACGCTGGTTACAATACCGGTATCACATTCCGGCGGATCTTTATGAACTCGAAATGTTTGGGCCGATTCCTTTCGCCAAATCAATTTGGTTGCCTTCGTTGGGTGACATGTTATTGAATTCACTGTTGGTTCTTTATGCAGTGATTGTGTTCCATTTTGATTTTAAATTCAGGGAAAGCGTTTCAGGCCGGAAGTGGGTGATTGCAGTACTTGTTGTACTGCTCACAGGTTTTTATTTATACAGTCATTTTATCCTTTCGAACCTGATTCTTCATTCGATCATCAGTTTTGAGTTTTACAAAGCGGCCAGCCTTAATATATACACGTTTGTCGGGCTGCTGATCATGGCTATGCATTTTGCCGGATTACTGTTGCTGGCAGGAAAACTGCTTACCTATTGCAGCATCGCATGTAAATTTCACAAGCTGATGCTTATTTTTCTGCTGACCAGTGTTGTGCTTTTTCTTGCGCTTGCCCTGGTGAACGAGGATACAGACATTGGATCGCACATTGCTTATTTGGTGATGGTTTTTGTTATTTCGGTTATTCATTATCGGCGCATACCTCTAGGTAATTACACTGCCATGGCTTTTATGGTGATCTTCTTTTCAGCCTATTCGGTCTACATCATCACCCATTATGCTGAGCGTAAAATGATGAATAACATGGGTGTTATGGCTGAGAATCTTGCAGCAGAGCACGATCCGGTTGCCGAGTTCCTGCTTGAAGATGTTACATTGCGACTTGAGAAAGATAAAACCCTTGTTCGTTACATGTTCGACCTGGGTATCAGCATTGAACAAATTCATAATTACCTGCAAGGCAATTACTTTAATGGATTTTGGGGCAAGTACAGTTTTATTATCATGGATTGCGATTCCACCTCTTCAGAAATATTCGACAGGGGTACCCTCGAAAACTGCTATGGCTTTTATAACGCTTTAATCGACAGCAGTAAGGGTATGCAATTGCCAAATACATCGTTTTATTTTCTTGACAGCCAGAATGGACGCATCAATTACCTGGGCTGGATTAGATATAAACACCCGGGTCGTAGCGTCGAACGATCTTTATTTATCGAACTCAAATCGCGACTGGTGGCTGAAGAATTGGGTTTTCCCGAGTTACTGCTCGACAAAAAATACCATCAGAACAAATTGGCTGAAGAGTATTCCTATGCCAAGTATTACCGAAACCAATTGCTTGCCCAGTCAGGCACCTTTCAGTACAGTCTTGACCTGAACACCTATAAGGGTAAATCCGGAAAATTCGACGGTTACACCCATCTGATATACGACCTGGGGAAAGATAATGTAGTGATGGTCAGCAAGCCCAGTACTACTTTTTTCGATAAGCTCATCTCATTTTCCTATACTTTTATCTTTTATTATATGCTGGTGTTGCTTTTCATGGTAATAAAGGATTTTTCGCAGCTGGGAAAGGATTTCGAGTTTAATTTCAAAAAGAAAATCCAGTTTTCGATCATTGCCACCATTTTTCTTTCTTTATTTCTGATTGGCGGAGGCACTATTTATTTCAGTATACAACAGTACCAGAAAAAGCAACATGATATTCTGAGCGAGAAAATACAATCGGTTTACATCGAACTCGATCATCTGCTGGCTTATCTACCGAACCGTATCCCTCCTGACTGGAGGAATGAAGAATTTAACAACCTGAACCAGGTGCTAATTAAGTTTTCGGATGTTTTTTATTCCGATATAAACCTGTATGACCCGCAAGGCAACCTGCTGGCGACATCACGGACTGAAATTTTTGACAAGGGTATACTTGGGGATAAAATGAATCCGCGTGCTTACAGCAAAATGGTGAAGGAAAAACAAGCCGAGTTTATCCACCGCGAAAACATTGGCAGGCTTAGTTTCATGTCGGCCTATGTACCCTTTGTAAATGCCGATAATAAACTGCTGGCTTATCTTAACCTGCCCTATTTTACAAGGCAGAACGTTTTACGCAGCGATGTAACCACGTTGGTTGTGGCCATAGTTAATATTTATGTGCTGCTGATTCTGATCACCATTGCCATGGCTGTTATTATATCCGATCAGATCACGCGTCCGCTCAGGTTGATCCAGCAAAAATTCAGTCAGATAAAGCTGGGGAAAAAGAGTGAGCAGATTTTTTACAAAGGCCATGATGAAATTGCGGGTTTGGTTGATGAATATAACCGGATGGTAAAGGAATTGGCTCGTAGCGTTGAAAAACTCGCCCGTTCGGAACGTGAATCGGCCTGGCGCGAAATGGCCAAGCAGGTTGCCCACGAAATAAAGAATCCCTTAACACCAATGAAATTAAGTGTACAACACTTAGAGCGGTCCTGGAAAGACAATAAGGAAAACTTTGAAGAATACCTGGTAAAAGTGACCCGGACCCTCATTGAGCAAATTGACACGCTTTCGTTCATTGCTTCTGAATTCAGCAATTTTGCCAAAATGCCAAAGGCCTGCAACGAGGAGATCAACATTGTGGAGATCATAAGGTCAACCCTGAACCTGTTTGCCAATACCGATAATATTGATTTTGTGTTTGAACATGAATCTGAAAAAATAATGGTTTTTGCGGATAAAGAGCAACTGTCGCGTGTTTTTATCAACCTGATAAAAAATGCTATTCAGTCAGTGCCTGAGACGCGTAAGGGGAAGGTCGGAGTCAGCATTGTTCAAAGTGGAAGCCGGATACGGGTGAGTGTCACCGACAATGGTAAGGGCATACCTGAAGAGCTTCAACCGAAAATGTTTACACCCAGTTTTACGACCAAGTCAAGTGGAATGGGTCTGGGTTTGTCGATTGTCAAGAGTATTATTGAATCTTTTGGCGGGCAAATCTCGTTTAATACCAAAGTTAACCATGGAACAACCTTTGTTTTTGAGCTTCCGGTTTATGAATCCATTGCTGACAAAGGATTTGAAGGCCCGTCAAACAGCTGAAGACATTTTTAACAGTGATTGTTAATAAGTTGCAGGGTCCCTGTAATGTAGTATTTTATATATTTGAGACCTGACAAGCTTTGTCATGAAGTGCCTGATGAACCAAATTCTGTATGTTACGTTGAAAAGAGCTGTTGTCATTCTTTCGGCCTTTTGTTTGCTTTGCCGTGCCGGCATATCGCAGCAGGTAGTCATTTCAGGCGATAATCCCAATCATTATCTGCAGGTAGATGAAGTCCTTACCAACGGTGTACGGGTTACCCAAACCATTACCGGTGAGCTTGACCACTTTATGCCCGGCGACAAGATAATGGTGATTCAGATGACCGGTGTGATTAATGATACCTCAGATATCCAATATAAAACAAATCCTTCGCAGTTCATTGTTACCATTGAATATACCAATACCGGCCGTTTCGAAATCCTCCAGCTCGATGAGGTCAATACCAATGTTGGCGGAGATACGGTGATTTATTTCACGGATAACCTTTCCAATAATTACGATGTTGGCGAGAAAATCCAGGTGGTTAAGCTGGTTGAAGCTGAAACGGTAACCCTGAACGGAACGGTAAGGCCCAGGGCGTGGGACGGAAAGGTTGGTGGTATCCTGGGCATCATAGCTACCGATTCGGTGAAACTTTCAACCAACAGCGTATTGGATGCCAGCTCCAGGGGATTCCGGGGTGGCGCTGTGCCTGATGAGATATATGCGTCGGAAAACAGTTGTCGTTACGGGTTAAGCTCCTCTGTTGCAGATACGATGTATTTTACTCCTGTTCAGCTTTCCCGCTCAGGAAACAAGGGAGAGGGTATCATTTCGGCCAGCTGGCCTTTTACAAAGGGCACTGCTTTTAATGTAAACGGTGGCGGCGCCGGTAACGGAAGGTTTTCGGGCGGCGGTGGCGGCAGTAATTACAGTGTGGGAGGTAAAGGGGGAGACCAATCGGCTTATTGTACATTGAACTACTCGGCAAGCGGAGGTTTGGGTGGTTATGGCTGCAATACTATTTACAATGCATCTGAATATCCCGATATTTATGAGCCGCGTGTTATCATGGGTGGCGGTGGCGGTAGTGGTACCCGTATGGAGAGCGCAGAGCCTTCCAGGGGAGGGGATGGTGGAGGTATTATAGTTATCATCACCGGAACCCTGCACAGTGAAGCCGGTGCTGTTATCAGGTCAAACGGCGGTGATGCCAACCCACTTACAACCGCGGGCAGTGGAGCCGGAGGAGGAGCCGCAGGCAGTGTACTCATTGATGCCGAACAACTTACCGGCACTTACTTTTCTGTTGAATTAAAAGGCGGCAGCGGCGCTTCAACCACCACTCCGGAACCTCATGTGAATGGTACCGGGGGAGGCGGCAGTGGCGGGGTTTTCTGGCATGCCGGCACTTCGTTCCCGTCTGTTTCAGTTAACAGGGCAAATGGATCTCCGGGTACACAACCAGGAGGCGTAACTTATATTTATCAGAACGGTTCCCCCGGCAATGTGGGCATAACACTTAATAACCTTATTGTTCCCTTAAACGGCTTTCTTTTTAATTCAGTCAGGGGTGTCGATACGCTGTGTTCGGGTCAGGTTCCGGGACTGCTGACAGCCAGCCAGCCCAAAGGCGGTAGCGGTAGCTATACCTATGTTTGGCAGGATAGCACAGCCACTGGTTCATGGCAGAATGTAACGGGCGGAGCAGAAAATACGCTCAGAACCTATCAACCCGGCGAACTTTTACAAACAACCTGGTTCCGGCGTGTTGTGACCTCCGATACCATAACCGATATAAGCCGGCCGTTGGAAGTTTTTGTTTACCCGGCCATTGCCAATAATGCCCTGCAGGGCGCTGATACTATATGTTATAACGCCGATGCCGGTCTCCTTTCAGGCATATCAACGCCGCTGTCCGGCGGAAACAATAGTTATACCTTTACCTGGCAGGACAGCACCGGAGTAACCGGGTGGAACAATATCGGAACAAATGCCGGATTCGACCCTGGCAGGCTGATTACCTCCACCTATTACCGGCGCATTGTTAAGTCGACAGCTTATTGTGCCGATATTTCCGATACAGTGTTCATTAGGGTGCTGCCGTCAATAACAGATAATTCCTTTGCCCATCCAGCCGACACGGCCATTTGTTTCAACACCGGTCCGGGGCGCCTGGCCGCACTGATGCCGGCCAATGGTGACGGTAGTTTTACCTATCAATGGCAGTTGAAAGCACCTGCCGGCGAATGGATAGCCATTGAAAACACTACAGATTCGGTTCATTATACAGTCAATGTCCTCACTGAAACCACTGCCTTTCGTCGTATTGTGTTTTCGGGTCCCGATAATGCCTGTATCGATACAAGCGACGATAGGACCGTAAATATTATGCCGCCCATTGCCAATAACCGGATTATGGGTTCAACCATCCAATACACCTGTTACAATTCACCGGCGTCACTCACAGGTGCTTCTCCACAGGATGGTTTTGGCACCTACGGTTATGCCTGGGAACAGAGCAGTGACAATGCTTCCTGGGAAAGTATTCCGGGAAATGAGCGGGATTTGGTTTCTGCCCCCCTGACAACACCCATGTTTTTCAGGAGAATTGTTCATTCAACACCTGCTTACCACGAATGCAGTGATGTGAGCGATGCTGTTGAGGTAAGGATTAATCCGTTGCCAACCGGTAATGTCGTCAATACCTTTGATACCCTTTGCGCCGGCGAGACACTTGAAGTACATTTCAATGTTTCGGGGAATGGACCTTTTAATGTTACCCTACGCGATGGCAACGGGCAGGAGCTTAGCAAAAACATGGTAACCGGACCATTGGATTCTATTGCATTTGTACCCTCGGCTACGACCAGTTTTATTATGGCTTCTGTTGTAGACGATAGTGCCTGTGTTGCCAATACTGCTGATTTTATTGCGATTGAGCCTGCCAGGGTTTATGTCGTTCCTGTTGCCAATGCAGGTACCGACAGTGAGATTTGCGGAATTACTTATACAATGCAGGCCGTCAAAAGTGTAGATGGCTCGGTTGGCTCATGGACATCTTCCGAGGTGGTGTTCGGAAACGATTCAATTCCTAACACCCTGGTTACAGCAAACCGTTATGGCCCTGTTGTATTTACCTGGACCGAAACAAACTGGCATTGCACCGACAATGATGAGGTGGAAATTATTTTTCATGAAATGCCTGCTGAACCCTACGCTGGAGAAGATCAGGTTCTTGATTTTAATTATACAACCCGCCTTGAAGCTACACCGGCTTCCGTTGGTTCAGGAAAATGGTCAGTGTCATCGGGCACAGCTGCATTTACTGATGACAGTCAACCAGATGCCGTAGTAAGTGAGCTGGCTGAAAGCACTGTTCTCAAGTGGACGGTTATTAACGGCAATTGTCCGGCATTGTCCGACAGCATGCAAATCGCAGTAAAACCACTCGAAGTTATCAAAGGGTTTACACCGGATGGTGTAAAAAACTATTTTGATTTTAATGCGCCCAATGCTGAACAGATCACAGTTAAGATATACAACAGCGCCGGAATGCTGGTT
>JAFGVG010000013.1 GCA_016938095.1 Bacteroidales bacterium | reverse complement strand
TCGTTGATCGAAAAATAATTGACTCCCCAGCCCTGTATGTTATATAACTCGGCTGAGTCCTCGATGCGCCATTTTCTCATTACGGTTTTATGTTTAGCTATTTTTTGCGCAAAAATGCAAATAAATTAATAGCAAAAAAAATAAATTATAATCAACCGGTAATCCTTGCCGGCAAACCCTTTTTCAGTACCTTTCTGTCACCTGCCGGTCGTGGAATAAACATATCCGCTGCGGTAATTCCGGCTTCTCTGATTATCCAAAGGCTATAGTCGAGTCGTCCCAGATCGGTATTATCGGCATTGTTGGTACCCAGGGTGAACTTAACCCCTGCTGCTTTAGCCTTTCTGACAAAAGTCAAACCTGGGATCCTGAACCGCGAATTAATTTCGAGTGCAACATCATTTTCAACCAGCACCTTAATAACCCTGTCCATTCTTTCGGAGGTCCACAACTGATCGTACCTGTTTGCTATCACTTCAGGCAGGTAGGTTGGGTTAACGTAAATATCAACCGGTTCATTGGACAGCACTGCCTCAATTTTTGCAACCAGCATATCCATAAACTGCTGTTCGTTGTCCACAAATGTTTCTTCGGGAATCCACAATCGCATTCTTCTTCCCCGGTGATCCGTCCAGGTCATTGCATCGGTAAAAATGTAATCGTACTGAGCAATTGCCTGGGGTGAGAAAAGGGTTACCCATTCCCTGCCCTCACACTGCATGGCCTTAAAAACAGGTTCACCTTTCATTTCGTTGTACCATGCCAGTAATGACGAATCGTTTGTTACCGGAAAATTCAGCCCGCAGTTGGGAGCCAGTCCGTAATTATAACCATTGGACCTTCCGTGAGCTGTTACCTGATCTGAGGTTAGCCCCCCCTTCAGGTGCGCATGGAAGTCGATTAGCGGAAAGCCTTGCTGGTTAAGCAAAGTAAGCATTCTCCCAGTGGAATCGTTAAAAAAAGCAGTTTCTGCAGCAGGAAGTAAATCAGGAGCAAGTGCTTTAAGGGTCATCTCACCAATAATAATGGCCCCTTCGCTGCTGGTTTTTCTGAGCACCAGCAAACCCTCAGACAACAAGCGATTTTCCAGACCTGCCTGCCTTTCGGGATGTCCGGGCTGCGTATACTCACTGATCAGACGGTCGTTTACCCTAACACTTATAAGGTTTACCTGTACCTCAATGGTAAGCGTAAACCATTCGCCATCTCCAACTGTTCTGACGAAATTATTCCTGATCAATGCCAGGCTGCCTGTTTTTTGCAAATTTCCTTTGCGATAATCCGAATTGTTGATCATCACTGCATACCCTCTGGCAGTATCCTGCTGGTTACTTCCGGTGTGAAAGCAGATTAATCCCTCGGCACCCACAGTCGTAAACATATTTACGGTAAAAACGAAGTTTTTCAGGCCAAAGCGTGATACAAGGCTGGCATTACGCTCCGTAAGCACCAGTGAATCAGGGTATGACGCTGCGCTCTCGAACGTGAAATAATTTTTGGCCTTATCAGGGACAATGGTCCTCTTTTCGCCGGCAGGTAAAGATGGACTGCAGGCAGTGAAGGCCAGTAAAGCAAAAAATGTCATCAGTGACAATGCAGCAGCATTTACTTTTCTCATATAGGTATCCGTTAATTTTAGCCGAAAATACTATTTAATTATCAGATGTCGGCACTAATTTCATCTTACTTTAACAAACCGGCTTTCCACAGTAACTTTTGTCCGAATTGTGCAAATCTTTACTATTGAAATTTTTGATAAATGTACTATCTTAGTTCAAAATTTTAGCTTAATGAAAGAATCACGGATATTGGTAATTGATGATTCCACCACTAATATTGTTCTGCTCGAGGCCATCCTTACCGACAAGGGATATCTGATTGAAACAGCACTTAATGCCAAGGATGCATTCATGCGCATCGAGAAGCAGGTACCTGATCTTATTCTGCTTGATCTGCTCATGCCCAAAGTGAGCGGATTTGAGTTTCTTGATCAACTGCGCAAAGATGAAAGAACAAAAAACACGCCTGTAATCGTAATTTCAGCCATCAATACCGATGATGAAATTACGCAGAAGATTGAAAAACTTGAAGCAGTGGCCTTTCTCCGTAAACCCATTGACATACAATATCTTGTAAGTAAAGTTGACGAAGTATTGAACGAGGAGTAAGGTATATTAGCGCATTCCGAATCATTCCAACACTTTTTTATCAACTGATCACATTTTTTGGCAGTTTAATCAACAAACTGATGCTGTTGCTTAACAATTGTAAACCTATTGTATAAACTGTCCGTTTGTATGTTAAACCGGAAAAGACCAAGATAAAAACGCCACTTTTGTTTTCCGGTAAATTTCAGTCATATGAAAAAAGTACTGGTAGTTGACGATAATGTTTTAATGCGTAAATTGATCATTAACCTGTTCAATCGCAAAGAGGTGGCTTTTGAAGAAGCCGGAGATGGTAAGGAAGGTTTGCAGAAACTGGCCGAAGAGCCATATGACCTTGTTATTACCGACATACTGATGCCCGAAATGGAAGGTATTGAAATGATCATGCATGTTAAACGCCGTTTCCCCAATCAAAAGATCATTGCGATCAGCGGGGGAGAACCTTTTTATTTATACATGGCCAAAAAACTTGGCATACAGGGCATTTTTACCAAGCCTATAGAACCCAATATGTTCTGCACGGCAGTGCACAATAATCTATAAGGATCCCTTACCCTTTTTCTTCGTTCGAGCCATTCTTCCCAACAGGCATCACCGTACAACACCATTTCGTAGAAATAGTGCTTACCTTCAATGGCAGCATCGGCACACATGGGCGATCCACGGGCTGCATGCAGGTATGTGACATGGCTGCAGGCCGGAAACTTTGCCCGAACAGCCTCTCAGCTAACGGTTGAGATGAGCCGGTTTTTAAATACTACAACGAATCGCCGAAGTCCTCCTTGTACTTTTTGATCAGTTTCGACGGCCAATCACCCACCGGCTCGAGCCTTCCCAGGAAGAACCGCAACACGGGAGGCTCCTCAACAAACCTCAGTCCGCCAATTAGCTTCCGATGCTGGTAGAGCCAGTTAACCCTGTCGATCAGAAACATGGTCTGTGACAGTGTAAACACCCTTCGCGGAAAGGCAAGACGCAGGAGTTCAACATCTGCCAGTACATCTTTACCGTTCTCATCCCTTACACTGGAAATGGTACCGCGTTCCATGCCACGGCAACCCGAAGCAATGAATAAGGCAGCAGCCAAAGCTCCGGCCGGATATTCCGACTGCGGAATATGCTCCAGAAAACTTTTGGCGTCGATATGACAGCCCAATGCTCCGGCAGGTGTAACAACCGGAATTCCCAGTTTATCGATTTCATCAACAGCAAAGGCTATAAACGATGGTGATTGACTGATTACCGTATCATCGGTTGTTTCATAGAGTCCAACAGCCATGGCCTCAATTTCCCTGACTGACATACCGCCATAAGTAAGAAAACCTTCGTAAAGCGGAACCAAATCCCTCATTTTCATGTAAAGGTCCTTATTATTGGTACAAATACCACCACCCCGTGTTGAACTCACTTTACGACTCGAAAAATAAACAATATCCGAAAGGCTGCACATTTCGCGCAGGATTTCTTTTACCGGCATATTGCTGTAACCAGTCTCCCGCATTTTAATAAAGTAGGCATTCTCACCGATTAGGCTGGCATCAAGGATTAGTATGATACCGTGTTTCTCCGCAATGGCCTTTACATCACGCATATTCTGCATAGAAAAGGGCTGGCCGCCAATGAGGTTGGTAGAGGCCTCCATACGTATGAACGGAATGCGTTCTGGCCCATATTGGGCAATAAGATCATTCAGTTTGACAAGATCGATATTCCCTTTGAAAGGATTTGTACTTTTAATTTTTAGTGCTTCGTCGGTATAAATCTCAAAAATAGTACCACCGTTAAGTTCCATATGCGCCTTGGTGGTGGTAAAGTGATAATTCATAGGAATGGCATCACCTTCACTAATGAAAGCCTGCGAAATAATATTCTCAGCCGCACGCCCCTGGTGGGCGGGTAACACATAGTGCTTGCCAAAAACATCACGCAAGGCACTCTCCATTCTGTAAAAGCTCTGCGATCCGGCATAGGCATCATCGGCCTGCATCATAGATGCCAACTGATTATCACTCATTGCATTGGTACCGGAATCCGTCAGCATATCCAGGAAAATATCACTGGTGTTGAGCAAAAAGGTGTTGTATCCGGCTTCACTTATCGCCTTGTAACGTTCTTCGATGGTTTTAAGATGTAACTTCTGCACAATTCTCACTTTGTGTAATTCAACAGGTACTTTCTTTCCGCTGAAAAATTTCACCACAGGCATTCCATTATTTTCCATTCTGTAATATATTAGTTTGAAATTTTCTTTCAAAAATAACAGGTTGCAATAAAATACCAATTATTTATGAAAATTTGTTTTATTTTTTTGCAAATAAAAAACCTTTATTGATCTAATTTTGCCTACCCAAGTATGCGATTTGTCATTTTATTTCTGAATAATAATTCAAATATTGCGCAAGTAAATTCATAACTATACTAAGTAAAAACCAAAGCACATGACAACTTTAATAAGCCAGGACTACATTAACCTGGAACACGAATTCGGGGCACATAACTACCACCCGCTGCCGGTAGTGCTAAAGAAAGGTAAAGGCGTTTTTGTCTGGGATGTGGAAGGTAAAAAGTATTACGACTTCCTTTCTGCATATTCAGCTATTAATCAAGGACATTGTCATCCCAAGATTGTAAAAGCCTTACGCAAACAAGCCAAAAAGTTAACCCTGACCTCCAGGGCTTTTCATAACGACTGCCTGGGGAAATATGAAAAATATACCACACAGCTTCTCGGATACGACAAACTTTTACCCATGAATTCGGGTGCCGAAGGTGTTGAGAGTGCACTTAAACTCTGCAGAAGATGGGCCTATGAGAAAAAGGGCATTCCTGAAAATGAAGCAAAAATCATTGTATGCGATGGCAATTTCCATGGCCGAACCATCACCATCGTATCCATGTCCACCGATCCTTCATCGTTCAAAGGCTTTGGCCCCTTCACACCCGGTTTCATTGTAATTCCTTACAACGATTTGAATGCCCTGAAAAAGGCACTTGAAGAACCCAATGTTGCCGGATTCCTGGTAGAACCCATACAGGGCGAAGCGGGCGTTTTTGTTCCGGATGCCGGATATGTTAAGGGAGCATACGATTTGTGTAAGAAAAAAAATGTTTTGTTTATTGCCGACGAAGTACAGACCGGTCTGGCCCGTACCGGAAAAATGCTGGCGTGTGAGCACGAAGATGTTCACCCCGATTTACTCATTCTGGGTAAGGCATTATCGGGCGGTATGCTTCCTGTTTCGGCCGTGCTGGCAAACAACGATATTATGCTTTGCATTAAACCGGGTGAACACGGATCGACCTTTGGCGGCAGTCCGCTTGCCTGTAAAGTTGCCATTGCCTCGCTCAAAGTGCTGGTAGATGAAAAACTTGCCGAAAATGCAGAAAAAATGGGAGCCTTGTTCCGCGAGGAGCTCAAAACCTACGAAAAACATCACGACATGGTTGAAACTGTTCGGGGGAAAGGACTGCTCAATGCCATCGTCATTAAGCCAAAGAACGGAAAAACCGCCTGGGATGTTTGTTTGGCACTCAAAAATAACGGACTGCTGGCAAAACCTACTCACGATCATATTATCCGTTTTGCTCCTCCCCTGGTCATTACCGAAGATCAGATTATGGAGGCCATTGACATTATTAAGGAAACACTCGACGCATTCAATTAATAACTACACCTGAAATAAACCTTGCATTAAACCAGAGGCTGTGTAAAATGTCACTATATCAGGCTTAGTTGCAAACCATAGCCGTCAACTTAAGAAACCATTCTTAGGAAAAAGGCACTGGCTTTATTATTTTGGGATAGGTTTAGAAAATGTGCTATCCCCCTCTGGAGGGGGCTGGGGGAGGATTATAGAACTAGTCTCGTTTTATTAGGACAAGCTTTTTGAATATTGTTTAAGTACAAACAAAAAGTATGAATTCATGCAGTTCCTCCCCCTACCCCCTCCAAAGGGGGATATCGCCAAGTTCAGTGTTACCTGTTATGATATTGATGTTGTTATATGCAAATAAATGAATATCAATAATATGTATCCTTAAGTTGACGGCTATGATCTCCTGATTACGCTCATTTCGTGACTTTTTACACAGCCTCTTTTTTTATCTCCCATCTTGTTGTTTCAATTATAACCTTACCGGCAATAATATCGTTTAACAACTATAAACTGCAAGTTGATAAGTTTTTATTCGCCTTACTGTTTATTTCACCAACTTTCGGATATCCTGCGACTGTTAAACAAAGGTTGTTGTTCTGCTTATGGCCTATAAATTACTGTTAGTTGACGATAGTCAATTCAGCAAAGAACTGATGAGTGGCTTACCCAATGCGGTAAGCAATACTGGCTTAATTGATTTTCCGTTTGAACCCAAAACGGTTGATGAAATTAAGGACCGTTTGAATAAAATCCTCGAAATAATAAAAGACGGTAAAGACATTGAAAACCGTATTCAAAAAATAAAAAAGGATCAAGAGGTTCTGGTTAAACTGCTGGCTTCGTCGTTCAGCGCACCCTTTGCTTTTATCGTAATCAAACCTTCAGGAGAGCTCGAATGGGTGAATGCTGGCTTCGAAAAACTCCATGGCTACCAGTTGTCAGAATACCGTGAGCTATACGGGAACACCATTTACTCGCTTGACCCTGCCTCTGAAATTGCCACGCTCTTTAACAAGTGCCTTAAAGAAAACAAGTCCTTTGAGAACCTCTGCAAGGTAAAATCAAAGAAAGGAGAAATACGCTGGCTCCAGGTTTTTATTACCCCGCAACTCAATATCGAGGGTAAAATTGAAGAGATAATCGCTGTAGAAATTGATATCACCTCTTTTAAGAAAAAAGAAGAGGAGCTTTACGCCCAAAACCTAAAGATAAAAGAAATAGCCAGGATGCTCGAAAAGAGCAATGCACTACTTGAATCGCAAAAACAGGAAATCAACCAGCAAAAGCAGACCATTGAGCAGGAACAGGAAAAATCGGAAAAATTGTTGCTGAATATATTGCCCTTTGAGGTTGCCAAACAACTTAAATCGAAAGGACGTGCCGGTACCCGCTCCTATAAACTGGTCAGTGTGTTGTTTGCGGATTTCAAAGGCTTTTCCAAAATCAGCAAAACACTCGATCCGAAAGACCTGGTGAATATCCTTGACTCCTATTTTGCCACCTTTGATGAAATTACCGGAAAACATTATATCGAGAAGATCAAAACCATTGG
>JAFGVG010000127.1 GCA_016938095.1 Bacteroidales bacterium | reverse complement strand
TCCGCTGGGCGGATTCGACGGGATAATCCTGATGGTGGTAATGGGCCGGTATTACCGCAATTACAAAATTCTGGCCAACGATATCCTTATGAACATTGTGAACTTAACGCCCTTGTTTTTGCCCATCAATAAGCATGGCAGGCAGGCGGTGGAGTCCGCAAACCAATTGCACGAAGCCTATCTGTCCGATATGCAAATCATTACCTTTCCGGCGGGACTTGTTTCGCGGCGTATCAAGGGACAGGTTATGGATCTTGAATGGAAAAAGAACTTTATCACCAAAGCTGTTCACTATAAACGTGATGTGGTTCCTGTGTATTTCACCGGCCGGAACTCAAACTTTTTTTACGGTCTTCACCGGGTCAGAACATTGCTGGGCATTAAGGCCAATATTGAAATGCTTTACCTGGTTGATGAAACCTACCGCCACCAAAACGATCACATAACCGTTACCTTTGGCAAGCCCATACCGTATAGCACTTTCGACCATTCAAAAACACCCGTTCAATGGGCAAAATGGGTAAAAGAACAGGTATACGGCATGGGGGGCATTACCAACGTGCCGTTGTAGCCCTTGCATTTGGAAATAAACTCAGTCCTGGGAAAAAGAAAATAGCATTTGTGCTATTTGTCCACGGCCAGCAATTCCACTTCAAAAACCAACACGCTGTGGGGCGGAATGGTCTGTGCCCCTCTTTCGCCATAGGCGAGGTCCGAAGGGAGATAAATCATCCATTTGGCGCCGGGTTTCATTAATTTCAGGGCTTCGGTCCATCCGGGAATGACCCGGTTTACCGGAAACTGTGCCGGCTCACCCCGCTCCACTGAACTGTCGAATACCTCGCCATTGATAAAAGTGCCGGTATAGTGTACCGTTACTACGCTGGTATCCACTGGTGATATGCCTTCGCCTTCCTGTAATATTTTGTATTGCAGTCCGCTGGGCAGTGTAACTACACCCTCCTTTTTACTGTTTTCAGCCAGGAAGGCCTGACCTTCGGCAAGTTGTTCCATACTTTTTTTCTGGTTAAGTTCGGTAAAATGTTGGTCGAGAATCATATTGGCCTGTTCGGGACTTATCACAGGCTGTTTGTCGGTTGTAACATCGTTGATGGCCTGCATAAAGGACGCTTCTTTTAACTGCTCAACACCGGCGTTTTTAATGCCCGTTCCGAGCACTACACCAAGGCAGTATGAAATGGTATCATCTTTTCCGGCCAGCTGGAAATCCTGGCTTTTGGCGGGAAGCAGGCATAACAGTGATGCCAGTACCGAAAAAAACAATTTGGAGCCCTTAAGTGTTATGCAGGATAGACGGCTGTCAACTGCAAATCCTTGCACCAATGTCCCTGATAATAATACTGATTTTTTCATTTAATAAGTTATATAAGTTAAATGATTAAAGCCGTTTATCAGGTTAAGCCCGTTACCCGGTTTAATCGGCTCAAATGTAGTGTTTAGCCGGCACAAATACAACACTGCTGGGTTTTGGGTTAAAAGCGACCCGGGATTGAAAAAGTCATGGCTATAACTACTTTTCTTATTTTGAAAAGAAAACAACAAGGCTGACAATTGTTCAATCCCGCGCGATGAAGGGAAGACAGAATTCAGGGCTTTTTGGCATACTTTATGTAAAAAAGGTTAATTTTATATAACCGAATTATCAACTAACCTAAATGTATGATCATGAGAAGTAAAACTATTTTCACGGCAGTTATTGCAATGGCAGTGCTGTTGGGAGGTTGCGCATCGATGAACAAAACGCAGAAAGGAGCTGCTGTGGGTACTGCCACAGGTGCCGCTGCAGGAGCCATTGTGGGCAAGGCTGCCGGTAACACGGCATTGGGCGCCATTATTGGCGCTACTGTGGGAGGCGTTACCGGTGCTGTTATTGGCCGGCAAATGGACAAACAGGCCGAGGAATTAAAGAACGAAGTACCCGATGCCAATGTTGAACGTGTGGGCGAGGGTATTGTGGTGGAACTGAGCGATAAGGTGCTGTTCGACTTTGGTAAGTCGAGTCTTACAGTTGCTTCCAGGCAAAGCCTCGATAAGATCATCGTGGTTTTTAACAAGTATCCCGATACAAACGTTGAGATACAGGGACATACCGACAGTAAAGGCAGTATCGAATTCAACCAGAATTTGTCGGTACAACGTGCCAATTCGGTATACACGTATCTTACATCCAAAGGTATTGCGTCATCGAGGCTTACTGTTAAGGGTTTTGGAGAGGAAGCTCCCAAGTACGACAATGGAACCGATGAAGGCCGTGCCCAGAACCGCCGTGTGGAGTTTCTGATCACTGCCAACGAAAAAATGAAGGCCGAGGCTCAGCAGGAAGCCGGTCAACCATAATGTTTGCTGTTATTAACCAAAAAATTTGAAAGATCATGAAGAAGAGAATCTTAACAGTGTTTGCGCTGATGGCAATGGTTACAGTTGCCGCATTTGCGCAGGGATTTGGTGTGCGTGCAGGGTTTGGTATGCAGAATATAACTGGTGAGAATGGTGGAGATGATTTGGACAATTCACTAAAACCAGCTTTCAATGCCGGCGTATTTTATGAAATTGCCGTTGCCCAGGATTTCTATTTTCAACCCAATCTGCTTTTCAACATGAAAGGTGCCAAGCATTCGGAATCGGGGGTTGACCTTAATTATAGTATTGGGTATCTCGAATTACCGCTTCATTTTATGTATAAACCCCAATTGGGAACGGGAAAAATAATTGTAGGTTTTGGTCCCTATTTGGCTTATGGCTTAACTGGGAAGCTTAAAGCTGAATCTGGAAATCTGGAATACGATATTGATATCAAATTTAAGAATGATTTATCTGATGATGAATTGATGGAAATGGCAACCCTTGATGCTTATTACACAAAAGGATTTGATGCCGGAGCAGATGTTTTCTTCGGTTATGAGTTTCCATTTAAGCTATCTGTGCAATTTAATGCCCAGCTTGGTTTACTGAATATGCAACCTAAAGTCGATGGTGAAGTACCCGATGATACCAGTTTCAAAAATGTTGGTTTCGGGTTATCCGCCGGATACCGCTTCTGACAGAATTCTCAAAATGGGAATTTTTCAACTAAATCCCGAAGGCATTGCCTTCGGGATTTTTTATGTTGTGTTGCACTATTATTGCCTGTTTAAGAAATTATCGCTAACTTTAGCATAACCTATAAAGAGTTAAGCCATGAAACCAACCTTTACCCTATTGTTGGCTTTTGTTTTGTCGGGTTTACATTCATCCGCACAGAAGCCAATATTGATTTACGATGGCAGCGTTGAACTGGGCGGCAATCATTATCCGGGTATTCATGTTGCCATTCCGGAGGTGCCTTTCGAAGCGGTTCAGAAAAACTGGATCAAAACAATGGAATCAGGGACGAAGTCAAAGGCGGTATATGACAAGGGTAACTGGACCCTTTTCGGCGCCAACATTTCGTCTGTATCACCAACGCCGGTTAATATATACAGCCGTATCGAAAACCAGGATTCATTGGTAAGGCTGTTGGTGGCCATGGAACTCCGTAAAGACGATTTTGTACAGAAAGGCAGTCACGAAGCAGAATTGGCCAGCGTAAAGGAATACCTTAAACAATTTGCTAAGGGTCAATACCTCGACCTGGTGAAAGCGCAGTTGAAAGCCGAAGAAAAAAAACTAAAGGAGGTGGAAAGGAATTTCCGGTCCTATGGAAAGCAACAGAGCAGGCTCGAGAGAACAATCAAATCGGCAGAGAAGACGCTCAATGCAGAACAAGAGGCTTTGGTTACTTCCAATACCGAACTGAATTCAGTAACTGTTGAACTGGCTTCCCAAACCATGCAGTTCAATGAGCTGGCCGAAGGTCCTGCCAGGGAAGAACGTGCCAAATACCTGAAAAGCCTGGAGAAACGAAAGAAACAAATTACCAGGGCGATCAGCAAATCAGAAAGTAAAATCAGCAAATCAGAAAACGCCATCCGGGATGCCAATGCCCAACTACCTAAAAAAGAAAATCTTCAGGGTGAGGCAAAAGATGATATAGCTGACCAACAGGCTGTTGTGCAGCAGTACAGGGATAAGCTGGCTAAAATTGAGCAGTATTAGCAGCTACACGCTATTTAGTGAAACAGCTTTGCTGTTTCATCCTGCATGAGCACCCACAACGAGTATACGCCAATGATGGTGCCAACCGGGAATGCAAAACAGCCGATGGCAGCAAGGACCATGGCCATAAAACGCGACCATTTCTGAAAACTCAACAGGCCTATTCCGGCAATCAGGCCAAGAATGGAGGCAAGCAATATC
>JAFGVG010000126.1 GCA_016938095.1 Bacteroidales bacterium | reverse complement strand
CTGCATTGCTGGGAAATGCGGTTTGGCATAGTGCCTTTTGGCAATTACAAGAGCTATTCTTTCACCATTGGTGCCAAATCGGCGCTGTTGCGCGATCTGAAATGGGATAAACGAAAGAGCTGGCGCGATAACTTCTAATAAGCCATGGCAAATAGCACACGCTGTTTGGAGGGATTTCCCGTAAGAACGCACTTGCCCTCCTCAGCCGGGTTGTTAAGGGGAATGCAACGGATGGTTGCTTTGGTTTCCTCTTTGATGCGTGCTTCGGTTTCCGGTGTGCCATCCCAGTGAGCATAAGCAAACCCACCTTTTACCTCAATCACTTCACGGAAAGCTTCCCAGGTATCCACCCGGTGAATATTGGAATCCCTGAATTCAAGCGCTTTACGATATATGTTATCCTGAATATCCGAGAGTAACTGCTTAACGGCCTGGGCTATCCCTTCCACTGGTAAAACCTGTTTGGTGAGGGTATCCCTGCGCGCAATTTCAACCGTGTTATTTTCGAGGTCTCGCGGTCCAATGGCCAATCGCACCGGAATTCCTTTGAGTTCGTATTCGGCAAACTTCCATCCCGGTTTATGGGTATCGCGTCCGTCGTACTTAACGCTAATGCCCAATGCTTCGAGCGATTTCTTAATCTCATTTGCCTTTTCGGTAATGGCAGCCAGTTGTTCATCGGTTTTGTGTATGGGCACAATCACAACCTGAATGGGTGCCAGGCGTGGCGGCAACACCAGTCCGTTATCGTCGGAATGTCCCATGATAAGTGCACCGATAAGCCGTGTGGAAACGCCCCACGAAGTGGCCCACACATAATCGAGTTTACCTTCCCTGTTCAAAAACTTCACGTCAAAGGCTTTGGCAAAGTTCTGACCCAGAAAGTGTGAGGTACCACCCTGCAGTGCTTTACCATCCTGCATAAGTGTTTCAATGGCATAGGTATCAATGGCGCCGGCAAAACGCTCGCTCTCGGTTTTGACACCTTTAATTACAGGTAGTGCCAGAAACTGCTCGGCGAAGGTAGCATAAACGTCAAGCATTTTAACGGTTTCTTCAAGCGCTTCGTCACGGGTGGCATGGGCCGTATGCCCTTCCTGCCAAAGAAACTCGGTGGTTCTCAGGAACAACCTCGTACGCATTTCCCACCGCACAACGTTTGCCCATTGATTAACCAGTATGGGTAGGTCGCGGTACGATTGTATCCAGCCTTTATAGGTATTCCAGATAATGGTTTCAGAGGTAGGCCTTACAATAAGTTCTTCCTCAAGTTTGGCGGTTTCATCCACCACCACGCCTTTACCCTTATCGTCGGTTCGTAACCGGTAGTGGGTTACCACAGCACATTCCTTGGCAAATCCTTCAACGTGTTCGGCTTCTCGACTAAAAAACGACTTGGGGATAAACAAAGGAAAATAAGCGTTAACATGCCCGGTTTCCTTAAACATACGATCGAGTTCACCCTGAATTTTTTCCCAAATGGCATATCCGTATGGTTTAATAACCATACATCCCCTTACGGCAGAATTCTCTGCCAGATCAGCCTTAAGTACAAGTTCGTTATACCATTGCGAATAGTTTTCATCCCTGCGCGTTAATTCTTTAGCCATAATGATAATTTGGTATGGTATTTGTGATTACATTTACGAGATTTAACGGTTGCAAAATAAAGAATAAAAAACATAAATTCACATAAAATTATCAGGAGGTAAGGTCATGAAAACGAATTTAAGGTCATATATGGTTCTGGCGCTGGGGCTCTTTGCCTTCTCTTTCGCCATGGGCCAGCAGACTGTTTCGGAATACGATGATATTTACTACATTCCTTCATCCAAAAAAGCCGTAAAAACCGAAGCGGTTCAGGAACCTGTAACACTGGAAACACCCGCCAGCGAACCCAGTGACTATGAAAAATACATCAACAGCCTCGAAAACCAGCAGGAAACTGCCGGACAGGAAACCTTTACCGACACTGTTGAATATGCACAGGATCAGGAATATGTTTCATCGGAATACCTCGAAGAAGACGGTAAAACCTATATTACCAATAATTACTACAATTCCGATGATTATTATTATGCCACCCGTATCCGGAGGTTTTACGATCCCTTTTACTCACTGAGTTATTACGACCCGTATTATTACGATCCGTTCTGGTATACGCCCGGATGGTCGTTCCGGATGTCGTTTGGCTATCCTTACTATGGATACGGATATGGATACGGATACGGATATTCCTACGGATGGCCCTATTACCACTCGTCGTACTGGGGTTCACCCTATTACTATGGCTATTACAATCCTTACCGGTCTTACTACGATCCATTCTGGTATGATTACGGTTATAGCGGATATTACGGTTACCCACATTATTATTCAACAACCCGCGATCCTTACAAGCCGGTTCATTACGGACCCCGTCGCACCATCGAAAGCAACCGTATTGCCTCATCGGGCTATGCAAATTCCTTCAACGGCCGCAGGGTGAGCACTGCATCCGGCCTTTCGCGCACAAGTCCGGGAACTGTTAATACAACCGGAAGACGCACCACCGCCGTCAGCGGTAATACGCAAACTTCAGGCGCTGTTGCCACAGATGGCCGCAGGCAGGTTTCAACCGGAACATCAAGTAACCTGAAAACCACCGGCACAGGTACTTCCACCACCGTGCGCAGGCCCTATGGCAGCCCTTCGGGCACCACCAGCGGAACCAGCACCAATACTTACAGAAGAACCTCCACATCCAGTGCCACACCCACCACCCGTACCCAGGTAACTCCCAACCAATACAGCGGGACACAGAATCCCACACGCAGTGTAAGCACTTCGCCGCAGGAACGCCCCGTATATACCCGGCCCAGTTCAACCTCAAACCAGAGCAGGCCTTCGTATTCAGGCAGCACACCTTCGCGCAGTAGCAGTAGCACAACGCGTAGCTCGGGCACCGGGAACAGGTCGACATACTATAATTACAGCAGCCCAAGCAGCTCCTATAGCAGCGGATCATCGTCTTCGAATAGCAGTTCGGGAAGCACTTCCGGTTCTACTTACCGGTCAAGCGGTTCTTCGTCATCCTACAGATCTAGCGGTTCGTCTTCGTCCTATAGCTCGGGCAGCAGATCATCGGGCAGCAGCTATTCGGGCGGTTCTTCATCCAGAAGCTCAAGCTCAGGCTCAAGTTCAGGCTCATCTTCGCGCAGCTCAAGTTCAAGCGGCAGAAGATAAACCACCCCTATCAGGTTTTATTAAACATATTGTTTCCTTAACACGCAAAAACTATGAAAAGGTTAATTTCATTGGTTAGTATAACGCTTGTCTTTATCGTAACCTCACAGGCTCAATACGTTGGCGACGCCATCAGGTATTCACAGAATTTTCCTACCCTCACCGCGCGAAGCATGTCCATGGGCGGAGCTTTTACCTCACTGGGCGGTGACCTCTCCTCGGCTTACCTTAACCCGGCAGGCCTTGGCTTATACCGTAAGTCAGAATTCGTCTTTTCACCGGGTCTCGGCTACAACAAAACGAATGCAACCTACCAGGGACGTGAAGGTGAAGATTTCAAGTACCAGTTTATTATGAGCAATACGGGTTATGTTGGCACCTACAATTCGAGCCGCGACAAGGGATTGGTCAGCGCCTCCTATGCCATAGCCTACAACCGGCTCAACAATTTCAATAACATGACCTATATGCGCGGCGATAACAACCAGACCTCCCTGGTGGATAATTTTATGACGGGCATCGACGGGGTTGACCCCGAATACCTGGATGCTTTTACCTCCAGACTGGCTTTTGACGCTTACATTATTGACACTGTTCCCGGGTCGGCCTTCGAATACCAGACTCCGGTGCTCCTACCGGTTGATCAGCGTAGAAAAATTGATACCCGCGGCGGAACAGGCGAATACTCTTTCTCTTTCGGATTGAATTTCAGCAATGTGTGGTATGTTGGGATGGGTTTGGGCATATACCAGCTTCGGTATGAGCAAACCATGACCCATACTGAATACGATATAGCTGCAAGCGAATACGATAACTTCCATTATACCGAGAAACTCGATGTCGAAGGTTCCGGGGTCAGTTTTAAAATGGGTACCATGGTCAGGCTGTTCAATGTCGTACGGATTGGTGCCTCACTTCACCTGCCAACCTATTACCGTATTGATGAGAACTACATGAACTCAATGTATTCGGAATTCGACAATGGATTCATCCCTTCGGATGATAACGGGAGGATATACGCCGAAGGCAGTTTCAAGTATAAACTGCAGACCCCGCTGAAACTGCTGGGCGGTGCCAGTGTGCAAATCGGTAAAATAGGACTTTTTGCAGTCGATGTAGAGTATGTAGATTATTCCGGTATGCGACTGAGAGAAAGGGACGAATACGTCGATTTCGACGGCGACAACCAGGAAATCAAGGACGCCTATCGTTCGGTGCTGAATATTAAGGCCGGAGGCGAGCTGAGGTTCGACAACCTTTCGGTACGTGTGGGTGGAGGTTACTACCCCAGCCCATTCTCATCGTGGGAGCTTAACAAAGATGCAAGCTATGGCGAAATAACTGCCGGCCTGGGTTACCGTACCAACCATTTTTTCTTCGACTTTGGCTTGTCAACCCTGTTGCATAAAGAAAAATACTACCTGTACTCGGCATACGATTTCAACAACCCCAGCGAAATGGTCGACCACATTTCCGATCTGAACCAACATAAATTCAGGTTCATCGCCAGCATGGGGTTCAGGTTTTAAGGAGCGTAGTCGGGAGACTACGCCTGCCTGGCAGCAGACAGGCTCAGCATTCATAGCTGACATTCAGTACAATGCGCTAAGCGTAGTCTCCCGACTACGCTTACCTGACTATACCTACCTGCACATTCCCTTTCTTTCCCGCCTGTGGATCTCCGGATCTTCATCCAGCAAATCGGGCCGTAACAGCAGGGTACGTTCTTCCGCTTTCAGATGCCGCCATTCATCGATTTGTTGCTGGTGACCCGACAACAATATATCCGGCACTTTCCAGCCTTTGTAATCTGCCGGTCGGGTGTATACTGGCGGAGCCAACAGGTTATCCTGGAACGAATCGGTCAATGCCGACGTCTCATCGGAAATCCCGCCCGGCAACAACCTTACCACACAATCGGTTATTATAGCTGCGCCCAGCTCACCGCCCGAAAGCACGTAATCGCCAATGGATATTTCACGGGTGATTAGGTGATCACGTACCCGCTGATCCACACCTTTATAATGACCGCATAACAGCATAATATTTCCAAGCGTGGCCAGGTAATTGGCCTTTTGCTGGGTAAATCTTTCCCCGTCGGGACTCAGGTAAATGATCTCGTCGTATTGACGCTCCGCTTTAAGCTTGCTGATCAGCAGATCGATGGGCTCGATGCACATTACCATTCCTGCACCGCCACCAAAGGCATAATCATCTACCTGTTTCTGCTTGTTTTGCGAATAATCGCGGATATTATGCAGGTTAATCTCAACGATCCCTTTCTCTTTTGCCCTCCTGATGATGGAATGATTCAACGGACTTTCGATAAGCTCAGGTAAAATGGTAAGAATATCTATTCGCATGATGCTGTTGTTTTCATTGGTTTACACAATCAGAACTCCCCGTCGCGCCGGCATATGCCGGTATAGGGACAACGCCGGCACACCTCGGGGTTATGGGTCTGAATATAGGGTTCCCCGGTATTAAAAATCCTTGCCAGGGCTTCATCCAGTCGTTCGGCAAATTCATTTCGCACAGGACTGAAATGGTTCAGAACCTGCTTCTCTGATCCAATTTTCAAAGGAGCGGCGAATTTATCGGAATAGATATCCCGCATAAAATAAAGCGCAGGCACAATGGTTTCATCGCCATGCAGTTGCTCATAAACCAGGGCGTATAAAAGCACCTGAAAAGCGCCATCGTTACGAAGTTTATCTCCTGCATCAAACAACGATTCCACCGTTGGAAAAACATTCGCAGGTGTTCCGGTTTTATAGTCTATTATCCGTATTTTGCCCTCCTTCCGGTCGATCCGGTCGATTATACCCCCAACCTTAATATCATAAACTGAGCCATTGGCTTTAACTTTAAACTTGCCGGCATAACGTTCCTCGAGACTGACGATGGAAAAGGGACAATCGTCCATTTCGCGTCCGATGAATTTCCGGATATAGGTATGAAGCACCTGTTTAACAATCAGGTTAAAACCTTCAGGCCGGCGGTTGCCATTGCTGCTTTTCTCACCGAACAATTCCCTGTCAAAAGCATGTACCAGCGCGTCGGTAATGTATTTGTCATCCCTGAGCAAGGGCTCAAGCTTTTCGCGTGTTACCAGGTTGCTGCCGAATGCCTCGTAAATATGTTTCAGGGCATAATGTAACAGGTTCCCGAATAACCGGGCATCAATTTCTTCAGCAATTTCTTCGGGCTGCGGAAGATTCGCCACCCGGTGAAAGTAAAAACGCAGTGAACAGTTCAGATACTCACTTACCGCGCTGGGCGAAAGCATAACCCCATCGTTTACATAGGGTTTCAGATGATCCCCGTGCTTTTCAACCACAATATCCTTTACCGGTAGGCGGGCAATAGTGGTTTGTGGACTGAATTCCTCCACCGGCAATTGCATTTCGTATACCAGTTGGTGCAGGAAACGGCTTCTTTCGCCTGTCTGCATACCGCCGGAACTGTTGTTGTAAACCAGCACCACCGAACCGGCCCGTTGAATCAACCGGTAGAAATAATAAGCATAAATGGCATCGTTGTGTTCCGGCGTTGGCAAACCAAAGCCTGCCCTGAGGCTGTAAGGGACGAATGACGGCTTTTCTGCCGGCCGTGGCAGAATACCTTCATTGGCCGATAATAAGATTACACGGTCAAAATCGAGAATCCGGGTCTCGAGCATGCCCAACACCTGCAACCCCGCAAGGGGTTCTCCGCTGAACGGAATGCGCATAGCCCGTATCATCCTGCGAATAATCCTGAACAATACATCACTGCCTGGTTTTATGTTGCGTCCGCTCAGCATGTCACCCAGGCGGATAAGAAAAGTGTATGCATGATAAAGCAATTCGAGCTGCACCCGGTTACCCGGACCGCGACTATCGTTTTCATCTGCCTGCTGCCGGATTATTTCCGTAATCAGGCCGGTAAGGTAATGACATGGATCTGCCGGGTGTGGATCCATAAACACCAAATCGTTTCCGGGCGTTTCAAATATATCAATCAGGGTCAGGTAAATACGGTGTTGCCCGGCCGCCAGTGACCTCACCCTTTCAATCACATGGGCATAACGGTCTTTGAGCATCGGGTTGCTCATAACTGCCAGTATATCTTTGTAATACCATTGGCATGGCCCCTTGTCAGTTAACCGGCTGTTACGGTGAAGCAAATACAACGAATCCACCAGGTTATCCACCGATGAACCAGCCAGGGGATATCCCATGGTCACGTTAATGTCCGGTATCCATTCGGGTATGGCATAAAGCACCGGAATCAGGAGGCTCTCATCGGCCAGCACAACGGCCGTCCTTTCTGCACCGTTTGATTCACCCAATCCCGCCTTTTGCAAAAGCTGTGGCAGGACAGTAGCCTGTCCGCTGTTTGAAGATACCGGTACAAAAACCACCGATGCTTTTTCTTTCAGCAGGTTTTCATTTGGCAATGGTTTCGCCTGGGGAAAATCGTGCAGGTTTTTGCGGATAAAAAAACCGGCTTCATGTATGTCATTGTTGGTGTACCATACATCATAATCCCAGAAAAACTCAGCCTTTCCCTGTATTTTAAGCTTCCTGAAAAGCTTCACTTCGCAGGTATTCAAAGCATTGAAACCCACAAACAGGTATTTGCCGGCTGTAAGCAGGCGGTTGTTTACATCTTCTTCCAGTCTGACAATGGCTTTACGATACGCCATGCCTTCATATGCCAGATTCTCCCCATCGAGCTGGTTTCGAAAGTTATCATACACTGCCGGCAGGGCTTCCCAAAGTGAAATAAACGTTGCCTGTCCGCTTGATTCCTTCTCTGGATAAAAAGTTTTCCAGAAACGCTGAATATAGGCCACCTGCTCATCGGTCAGGTACCCGAACTTTCCGTCAAGCGATTTGAAACCGGCAAGGTTGGTGAAGAGATCGTGCGCTTGAACCAGGTATTTGTCAATCTCATCAAAATCGGCAAGCAGGGTTTCTGCGTATGGATAAAAAGAATCGAAAGTTTCATTCGAGCCGGTGGCCTTACAATATGCCTCGTACAAACCGAAAAGCAGGGTCAGCCTGTCTGCAATAATGTATCCCGAGCATTGCTCCATCATTTCGCTGATGGTAATGTATTGTGGCGCCCATACAGGCTTTCCGGTAAGTTCACCCAGGTAACGGCTAAGGTAGAGCCGGGCTCTTTTGTTCGGAAAAACCACACAGGTATCCTCCAGGTTGTATGCCCCTGGTTCGAGAAGCAATCTGGCAATGTCTTTCAGAAACGGGTCAGCTTTCATAACCGGAATTTGTTTGGCCTGACTTGCAAAAATAGGATAATCCATTTCCTTTCGATGAGAATATTTCGTAAATTTAGTAGGCTGGTATTCATCTCACTCATTTGGTTTGATTTCGAACATTAATAACCCTAATATAAATTGCCATGAGTCAGTTCATTTACCTTTCCATCACTCCCGAAGCATTGATCGGGTCAATGCTCCCGCCACAGGAGTTTGGCGCCTACCTGGCCACCGGCACCAAAAAGCGTAACAGAGGTCAGGCCATCTTTTTCGAAATTGACCTCGATAAAATCAGGAATCTGATTGACATGGATTATCTGCTCAAACGTTGTGTCCGTAAATCCGACGGCTCACCAAAACACACCGTTTATCTGTCGGTTTACAAAGTACTCGAAACCATACCGCTGGCAGCCTTTAAAAGCCTTTACCTGACAACGGACCATGGCATTGTTCTGGAGTTAAAAGCGTCACCTTATGATCAGGCTAAGGAGGATAAAAACATAGCCCATCTGTACCAGGAATTATGCCCGGTTACGCCGCAGGTTGTAAGTTCATATTCCCCGGCTAAGTTCCTTGAATTGTTAACCAATGGCTCCATGCCCATAAGCCTGCCCAAATTGTTGTTTGTTGATCTCAAACTGGGTGGATTGGCATCAAATCCGTTGTCGGGTTCAGCAGAAGATCTGCCTTATTCCAACCTAGGACATCTGAGGGACTGCCTGATCACGCTAAAAGACGATGAAAAAAATATGAAAACAGTGATCAGGTTTTACAACGGCGATTTGCTCTACCGGTCAATTGAATCGGGGTTTTACCTGGGCGAAAAGAAACAACTGATTTACTACCGGTATCCGTCCATGAATGAATTGGAAAGCCAAAACTACGATTTTTTCAGAACGCTTTAACAGACGCTTTTCTTTAATTCTTAAAAATGCGCCTCCATAAGGCTATGTAAAAAGTCATTATATCAGGCGTAGTTTAAAACTACGCCTAGCGCATTATGCTAAATGTCAACCATGAATGCTGAGCGTAGTCTCCTGACTACGCTCATTTTATGACTTTTTACACAGCTTCTTATTGTTTCTTACTGAAGTTAATTGAAATCAATAAAAGATTTTTATCTTTATTGTTGTATTGGAAATATCATTAATGAAAGCATGTTAAGGGAGAGTGAAGTTGTAATGCTCATTCTGGGTGTGGGAGTGCTGTTTTTCATTATCGTTAACGCTTCCCGGCTGAAAAATATTTATTCCTGGAAATTACTCATTGCCGGGTATTGTGTGTTATTGTCGGGTTGGATTTTTACCGTGCTGGAAGGGTTCTTCGCCGGGCATATCCTCAATTACCTCGAACATGCCAGCTACCTTGTCAGTTCTGTCGTGTTGCTTGTATGGTGCTGCAGATTTGCACGAAAAACAGTAAAAGAAAGTGAAACATGAGCGCCATTGCCATTATTGATATCTGTTCATTCCTCATACTAATTGCGGGAACCGGCGTTATACTGCTGTCGAAAAACCGAAGGCTGTACCGTGATATCCGCATCATATTATCTGGCCTGCTGTTGGTTACCCTCACCTACGTTTTCTTCATGATGCTGGAATGGCTCAACATCACCCATGCACTCGAAGGAGTGGAAAACATAGCAGGAGCCCTGATACCCATGATGTGGGCCTTAGTGTTTTATTCCATTATTCAGCATAACATTGCAACTGACCTTAATCTTAGCAAGGAAAACCTGCGGATTACGCTGAATTCAATTGGCGATGCTGTAATTGCCACCGATGTGAGCGGGCGCGTGGTAAGAATGAACCCTGCTGCCGAAGCGCTTACAGGGTATAAACTCCAGGATGTTCAGGGCAAAAAAGCCAGTGAAGTATTCAGTCTTATCGATGCCGGCACCCGGAAGAGAATTCCAGACCCGGTTAAAACAGCCATCGAAAAAGGCGATACGGTAAAAATCTCCAAGCAGATACTGCTGGTGGGAAAT